>JAURQT010000006.1 GCA_030835985.1 Alphaproteobacteria bacterium | reverse complement strand
TAGCGTGGCAGCGGTGACCGGCCGGATAGAAAGCGCAAGCGATTTTTTACGCGAACTGGGCGCAAATAGCCTGATTGCCCGTGCCGAGCTGGCAGAGACCACCTCCCGGCCACTGGAAAGCGAGCGCTGGGCAGCCTGTATCGATAATGTTGGCGGGTCTATGCTGGCACGGATATTAGGCCAGCTTTCCTATGGCGGCTCGGTGGCGGCTATCGGCAATGCAGGCGGTATTGATTTGCCCGCAAATATATTGCCCTTCTTGTTGCGCGGTATCAATGTGCTGGGAATTGATTCTGTCTTTCAGCCCTATAATCGCAGGGTTACCGCCTGGCAGCGGCTGGCTGATCAATTTCCAATGGAAAAACTCGAGGTAATTGTTAGCGAGATCAACCTGGAGTCGGTTGAGCCAATCAGTAAAGCGATATTGAAAGGAGAGGTACAGGGGCGTTGCCTTGTCGTTCTGTAAAAAGAGCAAAAGGACAAGGTTTAACGGATAAGGATAGATTGCCTCTGAAATAAAAACCTTAAGAGAAAAACCTTAAGATTGGGGCAAAAAAAATGACCGCTATTCAGGATGTGGAATTTGCTGGCCGTGAAGGGCTGACACTAGCCGGTAAATTACATTTGCCCAGAGGCAGCTATCGCGGGGCGGCCATTTTTGCCCATTGTTTTACCTGTTCCAAAGAAACATTGGCAGCCAGCCGTATAGCGGCCGGGCTGGCAGCGGCAGGGGTAGCGGTATTGCGGTTTGATTTTACCGGGCTTGGCCAGTCACAAGGGGCTTTTTCCCAAACCAGCTTTGCCACCAATCTGGATGATTTAATATCTGCTGCCAGCTTTATGGAAAGCTGGAAATTTGGGGCATATTCCCTTGCCCCGCAATTATTGATAGGCCATTCGCTAGGCGGGGCAGCGGTATTGGCAGCCGCCCCGGATATTGCCAGTGTTCGGGCAGTGGCCACTATTGGCGCGCCTTCTTTTGCCGGTCATGTCCTGCATTTATTCCAGGAGGCAACCGCGCAGATAGAAAAGGAAGGTCAGGCAGAGGTACATATTGGCGGGCGTCCCTTTACCGTCGGGGCAGAAATGGTGCGCGATCTGAAATCCCGTATGACAGCAGAACATATTAGCGGCTTGCGTTGCGATCTGCTGGTCTTGCATAGCCCGATAGACAGCATTGTCGGCATTGATAATGCAGCAGAAATATTTACCCATGCCAAACATCCCAAATCCTTTGTCTCGCTGGATACGGCCAATCACCTTCTTACCCGTGCCGAAGATGCCGCTTTTGCTGCCAGTGTTATTGCCAGTTGGGCACAAAGATGCCTGCCAGAGGTAAAAAAACTGAGCAAGGCAAAAGGGGGCGAGGTACAGGTAAGTGCCAGCCCGGATGGGGATTTTGCCCATGATATTGCGGCTGGCAGCTATCTGATGCGCGCCGATGAGCCTGAAAGCGTGCCAGGCGGTCTGGATACAGGCCCGCCGCCCTATGATTTTCTGCTGGCAGGGCTCGGGGCCTGTACCGCCATGACACTTCGGCTTTATGCCCGCCAGAAAGGCTGGCCTCTGGAAGATGTGGATGTGCAATTGCGCCATAAAAAAGACTATCTGCAAGATAATCAGGAAGCCGGAAAGCTGGATTTTATTGACCGCACCATCACCCTCACAGGCCCGCTGGATGCAGAAATGCGCACCCGCCTGTTGCAAATAGCCGATAAATGCCCGGTACATAAATCGCTGGAAAATGGCATCCGTATTACCACCAGCCTCGGCTAGGGTTGCCTTATTTTGGGGCTAAATTGCTCCTTTCACGACATTTTTAAAAAGGCCTGTCGATTTTGGAACTTGCAAGGAGCAAAAAATATGTGACGCTATTATCAGATTGGCGAAAGCCTGTCTGGCAAGGTATGACAGATATATCCGGCGGATAAAAATTAAAATTAACGAGAGCAGGAGAGTATGGTCATGAATTCTTTTGTTGTTGGTTCTAACCGAAAAATTGATCCCTCACGGCGGGCGCATTTGCGAAGGGATGGCACACCGGCAGATAATGACCGGGTGGAAATTGGCCCGACTGGCCTTGCTTTTTCAGAATGGCAGGAAGCTGGCCTGACCCCGCCTGACCTGCCCAGCCTTCGCGAATATCGATTGGCGCGCTTACAAGAACAGATAATCGCCCATGATTGTGCCGGTCTGTTATTATTTGATCCGCTGAATATCCGCTATGCCACCGATAGCACGAATATGCAGCTCTGGATCGCCCATAATGCGGCGCGTGCCTGTTTTGTGCCGCCTTCTGGAAAGGTCATTTTATTTGATTTTCATTCCTGTGCGCATTTATCTGCCCATCTGCCTCTGGTGGGGGAAGTACGAAGCGGGGCTTCTTTTTTCTATTTTGAAACTGGCAACCGAACAGATGAACATGCCGCTGCCTTTACAGAACAAATTCTGGCATTAATGAAGAAATATGGCGGCCGAAACAACCGCCTGGCAGTCGATAAAATTGAAAATGCCGGCTATGCCGCCCTATTGGCAAAGGGGGTAGAGATACTGGATGGACAGGATTTAAGCGAACATGCCCGTTCGATAAAAAATGAAAATGAACTTAACGCCATTCGCTGTGCTATCCATGCTTGCGAACAAGCCGTAGCAGAAATGCGCGCGGCTGTGCGGCCAGGCGTGAGCGAAAATGATGTATGGGCAGCCTTGCATGCGGGCAGTATAAGGCGGGGCGGGGAATGGATTGAAACCCGTATCCTGTCATCAGGGCCGCGTACTAACCCGTGGTTTCAGGAATGTGGCCCGCGTATTATGGCGGCCGGGGATATGCTGGCCTTTGATACAGATCTGGTTTCTACCTATGGCTATTGCTGTGATATCTCGCGCTCCTGGATAGTCGGTGATGTGCCGCCAACCGATACCCAAAAAACCCTGTATCAAATTGCCTATGAACATGTGATGACCAATATCGGGATGCTACAGCCTGGTATGCGCTTTGATGAGGCAACTAAAAAAGCCCATCGCCTGCCAGAGGCTTACCGGCCATTGCGCTATGGGGTGTTGGCCCATGGCATCGGTCTATGTGATGAATATCCCTGTATCCGCTATCCAGAAGATGTTGAAAAACATGGATATGACGGGACATTGGAAGTCGGCATGACCTTATGTGTCGAAGCCTATATCGGGGCAGAAGGGGGTACAGAAGGGGTCAAGCTGGAAGAACAGGTGGTGATCACAGAAAAAGGGGCAGAAATCCTGTCGCGCTATCCTTTTGAAGAGGCGATGCTGTCTTAAAAAAAAGGAATTACCCTGCTTTTTGCACAAAGCCGATATGCGGCAGATTGCGCCCTTGCTGGGCATAATCAATGCCATAGCCAATTACAAATTCATCTGGAATATCAAAGCCGGTCCAGCGAATATCGACCTCTACCTCGCGGCGGGATGGTTTATTAAGCAAGGTACAGACAGACAGGCTGGACGGCCCTCTGGTCTGCATAATCTTCAGGACTTGTGACAAGGTATGGCCGGTATCAATGATATCTTCTACCACCAGCACATCGCGGTTGCGAATATTGGTTTCCAGATCTTTTAAAATGGTCACCTGGCGCGAGGATTCGGTGCTGTCGCCATAGCTGGATACGGTCATAAAATCCACCTCGACCGGCAAATTCAAACGGCGCACCAGGTCTGCGATAAAAATAAAGGAGCCGCGCAATAGCCCAACCACAACCAACTGTTCGGTATCGGAATAGCTGGTGGTTATCTGTTTGGCAAGCTGGTTTACCCGGGCGGTTATCTCTGTCTCGGAAATCAGAATTTCGACATGATCATCACCGGTAAGAACAGACATCTTTCACCCTCCTGCCCCTTTTTTAAGGGGGTTTTATCCTCTTGCCCACGCACAAAATACAGATCGCAGTCAGCATAACATGGCCAGCTATAACGAACAGTAAAAAATCAACATTGATGCCAAACTGTTTAGGGCTATTAGCTGCAAAGCACTGGCAGATGCAAAGCACTGGACTTATACCGGCAACCCGACCTATTCTAGCTACAGTTTTTTTATAAAAATTAACGTCTTTGACATTTTATGGAGAGTAAGTGTGGCAAAAGCAGCATTTTTGGGGCTGGGCGTAATGGGCTATCCGATGGCCGGACATTTGGCGGCCGCAGGGCATGAAGTCGTGGTTTATAACCGGACAGCCGAGAAAGCAAAAAAATGGACAGCCCAGCATGGCGGCAGCCATGCTGCCACCCCGGCAGAAGCGGCAAAGGGTGCGGAATTTGTTTTTGCCTGTGTGGGCGATGATGCCGATATTCGGGCGGTGACAACAGGGACAGATGGTGCCTTTGCTACCATGGCCGATAAGGCGGTCTTTATTGATAACACCACCGCGTCTGCAGATGTGGCACGCGAATTATATCAGGCAGCCCGCGATAAGGGACTGAATTTTATCGATGCTCCTGTTTCCGGCGGCCAGGCCGGGGCAGAAAATGGTAAATTAACTGTGATGTGTGGCGGTGATGCCGACGCATTTGGCCGGGCAGAGCCGCTTATGTCCTGTTATGGGGCAAAGGTTACCCATATGGGCGATGCCGGGGCAGGCCAGTTAACCAAGATGGTCAACCAGATTTGTATTGCCGGTTTGGTACAAGGCCTGTCCGAAGCCCTGGCCTTTGGCCAGAATGCAGGTCTGGATATGGATAAGGTGCTGGGCGTGGTTTCTGGCGGGGCGGCACAATCCTGGCAGATGGAAAATCGCGGCATAACCATGGTACGCGATGAGTTTGATTTCGGCTTTGCTGTGGACTGGATGCGCAAGGATTTACGTATTTGTATGGCAGAGGCTGCCCAAAATGGCTCAGAGCTGCCGGTTACCGCTCTGGTCGCACAATTTTATGCCGCCCTCTCGCATCAGGGCTTTGGCCGGAATGATACCTCCAGCCTTATCCGCCTGTTAAAGCGGTAAATCTAGAGATAGAATGAAGCAAAAAAAGAGAGGCAAAAGCCTCTCTTTTTTATCGATTATTTTTTAAAGGCAGGCAGGGTTTATACCCCTCCAACCACCAGCAGTTTAATCTCCAGAAATTCATCAATCCCGTATTTAGAGCCTTCACGGCCCAGCCCGGATGCCTTTACCCCGCCAAAAGGCCCCACTTCCGAGGAATAGGCCCCTGTATTGGCGACCGCCATCCCATATTCCAGCGCTTCACCAACGCGGAAAATCCGCCCCACATCCTTCGTGAAATAATAGGCCGCCAGCCCGAAAATCGTATCATTGGCAGCGGCGATAACCTCTTCCTCGCTGTCAAATTTAAACAGGGCAGCCACCGGGCCAAAGGTTTCTTCTGAAAAGATTTGCATATCACGATTTGCCCCTGTCAGCACCGTAGGCTGATAAAATGTACCGCCCCTGTCATGCGGTGCACCGCCAACCGAAACAGATGCCCCCTTGGCCAGCGCATCGGCAACATGGCGCTCAATTTTATCAAAGCCCTGCTGGTCAATGATAGGGCCTTGCGATACGCCTTCTTCAAATCCGTCCCCGACCTTCATCGCCGCAACTTTTTGCGACAGGGCAGCAGCAAAATCATCATAAATGCCTGCCTGCACAAAAATACGGTTCGCACAGACACAAGTCTGGCCGGCATTTCTGTATTTTGATGCGATAGCCCCTTCGACCGCTTCTTCCAGATCGGCATCATCAAACACAATCAGCGGGGCATTGCCGCCCAGCTCCAGGCTGACTTTTTTAATGGTATCTGCAGATTGGCGCATCAGGATACGCCCCACTTCGGTTGAGCCGGTAAAGGTAATTTTACGCACCCTTTCATCGGCGCACAGCGCTTCACCCATGGCCGGCGCATCCATACCGGTAACGATATTCATAACGCCTGCCGGAAAACCTGCACGGCGGGCCAGTTCTGCCAGAGCCAGCGCTGAAAGCGGGGTTTGTTCGGCCGGTTTTAAGACACAGCTGCACCCTGCGGCCAGGCCAGGCGAGACTTTGCGGGTGATCATGGCATTGGGAAAATTCCAGGGGGTGATAGCGCCAAACACGCCGACAGGCTGTTTCAGAACCAGGAATTTTTTATCCGGAAACGGGCTTTCCAGCACATCCCCTGAAATACGTTTGGCCTCTTCGGCAAACCATTCAATAAAGCTTGATCCATACAGGATTTCGCCCTTGGCCTCGGCCAGAGGCTTGCCCATCTCTGCAGTCAGGATAGCGGCCAGATCATCGGCATGTTCAATCGATAGCTCGTACCAGCGGCGCAAAATACCGGCTCTGTCCTTGGCGGTGCGCGCTGCCCATGCATGGCGCGCGGCTTCTGCTGCGTCAATCGCGGCCTGTATGCCATCTGCGCCGAAATCTGCGACATGGGCGATAACCTCGCCATTGGCAGGGTTGGTTACGGCAAAGCGTTTATCGGATTTTGCGGCCACAAATTCGCCATTGATAAAGGCATCTGTTTTCAGCAAGCCGGGGTCTTTTAACGGGATCATAGCTCTTGTCTCTTTTCGGGGTGGCAGGTATCGCGGTTTAGCCACTTGCCCGCCAGGGTTTATAAGGCGGAAAAAGGGGAAGCAATCATTACCACTTCCCCCCCTTGATAAGATAATTTTAGCTGGCAGTTTAGCTGGCCATTCTGGCCGCAACATTTTCCCAATTTACCAGATTATCCAGGAAGTTTTCGATATAAACAGGGCGTTTATTTCTGAAATCGATATAATAGGAATGTTCCCATACATCACAGCCCAAAAGGGCGGTCTGACCAAAACAAAGCGGATTTACACCATTTTCAGTTTTTGTGACCGCCAGCTCGCCAGAGGCTTTTTGTACCAGCCAGCACCAGCCAGCGCCAAACTGGCCAACCCCGGCGGCAACAAATTCCTGTTTAAAGGCATCGAGCGATCCGAAAGAGGCGGTAATCGCGCTTTCCAGCTCCCCCGGCATTTTCCGGCCATCCGGGCCCATCATTTCCCAGAACTGGATATGATTCCAATGCTGAG
>JAURQT010000091.1 GCA_030835985.1 Alphaproteobacteria bacterium | reverse complement strand
CCCTATCGCGTGCCGCCGCCAGCAACCCTTGCGGGCATTCTGCCTGCACAGGGTGGATAAAATTCTGTGCAGGCGTTTTGGTATCTGTTGGCGGTAATGTCATTATATTGAGGACAGGCCAGATAGGTTCTAGACGGTTTGCGGACGGAAATCAGCCGGGTCAATCCCTGCCACCGCCACAGGTGTCTTCATCGCATCACGGCGGAAAGGCTCGCCCAATTCCTGATTCAGGATAACCTCGATAAAGGTTGTCTTTTTATCCTTCATCTGGGCAGTGATCGCCTTGTCCAGTGCTTCGCTGAGGGCGTCCATGCTATCCACCTGCACCCCTTCCAGGCCGCATTGTTTGGCGATACCGGCATAGGTGACATCTGTATCCAGCTCTGTGCCAACAAAATTATCGTCAAACCACAGGGTTGTGTTGCGCTTTTCTGCGCCCCACTGATAATTGCGGAAAATGACCATGGTGATAGCTGGCCATTCATTACGGCCAACCGAAACCATTTCATTCATCGAGATACCAAAGGCGCCGTCACCGGCAAACCCGACAACCGGCACATCCGGCTGAGCAATTTTTGCCCCGGCAATCGCAGGAAAGCCATAGCCACATGGGCCAAACAGACCGGGCGCCAGATATTTACGGCTCTCTTCAAAGGTTGGATAGGCATTGCCGATAGCGCAGTTGTTGCCGATATCCGAGCTGATAATCGCTTCCTTTGGCAAGACCGAGGTGATAGCGCGCCATGCCATGCGCGGGCTCATCTTGTTTGGCTCTCTGGTGCGTGCCCGCTCATTCCATGTTGTGCCCGGGTCATCATCTTCATGGGTAAGAGAGGTTAATTCCTGCGCCCATGCAGATTTGGTCTGGGCAATGACAGCCTGACGGCTGGTGCGTCCCTTTTCACCAGCATTGCTGCCCAGCTTTGCCAGAATAGAGGTCGCGACTTTTTTGGCATCGCCCACAATGCCTACGCTCACAGGCTTGGTCAGGCCAATACGATCCGGATTGATATCCACCTGAATAATCTTGGCATCTTTTGGCCAGTAATCAATGCCATATCCCGGCAAGGTAGAGAACGGGTTCAGCCGTGTCCCCAATGCCAGAACCACATCGGCCTTGGCGATCAATTCCATCCCGGCCTTTGAGCCATTATAGCCAAGCGGGCCGGCAAAAAGCGGGTGCGAGCCTGGAAAGGCATCATTATGCTGATAGCCGCAACATACAGGGGCGTCCAGGCGTTCTGCCAATGCCATAGAGGCTTCAATCGCCCCGCCAATGACCACACCTGCCCCGTTCAGCAATACCGGAAATTCTGCTTCCGAGAGCATCTTGGCTGCCTGGGCAATCGCTTCCTCGCCGCCGGATGGGCGCTCAAAGCGCACCACGTCCGGAATTTCAATGTCAATTACCTGTGTCCAGAAATCGCGTGGCACATTAATTTGTGCCGGGGCGCTCAGGCGGATAGCTTGCGATATCACTCGGTTCAATACTTCTGCGATACGCGATGGGTCGCGCACCTCTTCCTGATAGGCGACCATATCCTTGAACAGCGCCATTTGTTCCACTTCCTGAAAACCGCCCTGGCCGATAGTTTTATTGGCCGCTTGCGGGGTGACCAGCAATAAAGGCGTATGGTTCCAGTAGGCTGTTTTTACAGGGGTCACAAAATTGGTAATGCCAGGCCCGTTCTGGGCGACCATCATACATACCTTACCAGACGCACGGGTATAACCATCTGCCATCATTCCGGCATTACATTCATGGGCGGCATCCCAAAAGGTAATGCCCGCTTTTGGAAACAGATCGGAAATAGGCATCATGGCCGAGCCAATAATCCCAAAAGCATGTTCAATTCCATGTCTTTGCAACACTTTCACAAATGCTTCTTCGGTTGTCATCTTCATGATGTGCTCCTTTTTTAAATCTATTTATGCGCTGGATGAACCTGCCATCCCTGCCCCCCGTTTGTGCCATTATTTATCATGGCAAAGGGGCGTGAAAATTTACCCGAACCAAACCCCGAAGTCCCAAAAAATAACCGCATAAAACAGGGACAAATGGCAGGTTCCTGCCCTATAGCTATGTAGATGTCATATCGGTATGTCAAGCCCATCGGGACATAGAATTTCACGCCTTTTTCAACCGGCGGCAAAACCCGTAAATCGCCGCCGAAAAATATCAATAATTAACCACTTTTCAGCAGAAAATTCGAACTTTCCTCGATTCATATTTCAGAAGCTGAAAAAGCTCGATTTAAAGCGAAATTTAGTTGACTTTTATCTCGCTGCCCCCCTTAAGATATAGGTCTGCATCCAGCCTGGGTTTTCGGATGCGCCAGATTTTGTGTGAATCACCATAATTGCTAGCAGGAGGGTCGTATGCCTTTTGATGTCAATTCTCTCGAAAATCACTGGATGCCTTTTTCCGCCAACCGTGATTTCAAAGCCAATCCGCGTCTGGTTATCAAATCAGAAGGTATGTATTGCTGGGATTATAAGGGCGGCAAATTAATTGACGGATCATCCGGTTTATTTTGCACCCCTGCCGGCCATGGGCGCACCGAAATTGCCGAAGCGGTCTATAAACAGATGCTGGAAAATGACTACACGCCGCATTTCCAGCTGGGTCACCCGGGCTCGTTCGAGCTGGCAGAGCGCGTATCGCGTTTGCTGCCTGAGCCGATGAACCATGTGTTTTTCGTAAACTCCGGGTCTGAATCAGTGGAAACCGCCATGAAGATTGTCATGGCCTATCACCGGGCAAATGGCCAGTCGCAGCGTTTGCGTTTTGTCAGCCGCGAGCGTGCCTATCACGGGGTGAATATGGGCGGTGTATCGCTGGCCGGGATGGTCAAGAACAGGGAAACTTTCCCGGTAACCCTGCCTAATATTGTTACCATGCGCCATACCCACACACCAGAACAGGCCTTTACCAAAGGTCAGCCGGCAACCGGGGCAGATCTGGCAGAAGATTTAACCCGCATTTGCGAGACCTATGGCGGCAGCACCATCGCCGCTGTTTTTGTTGAGCCGATTGCAGGCTCGACAGGGACATTGGTACCGCCTGTTGGCTATCTGCAGCGTTTGCGCGAAATTTGTGACGAGCATGGCATTTTGCTGGTGTTTGACGAGGTTATCACCGGCTTCGGGCGTACAGGCAAAGGCTTTGCTGCCGAAACCTATGGGGTAACCCCGGATATCATCACCATGGCAAAGGCGCTGACCAACGGGGCTATCCCGATGGGGGCGGTGGCCACCAAAGATGAAATTTATGAAACGGTTACCAATGCCTCGCCTGAAAATGCCATCGAGTTTTTCCATGGCTACACCTATTCTGCCCATCCAGCGGCCTGTGCAGCCGGCATTGCCACACAGAAAATCTATGAAGATGAAGGCCTGTTCGAAAAATCAGCGAATATGTCAGAATATTTCCTGGAGGCTGTCTGGTCTTTGCAAGATCACCCTCTGGTAAAGGATTTGCGCGGTTTTGGCATGATGGCGGGGGTTGAGCTGCACCATGACGGGGTTGGCGGTCGCCGTGGCACACAGATGCAAAAAGATATGTTCTGGAACGGTCTGCATGTAAAATTTACCGGCGATAACGCTATCCTCGCCCCTGCCTTTGTGGCAGAGCGCACCCATATTGACGAGATTGTCGATAAATTCCGCAAAACGCTGGATGCCCATCTTTAGGGGTCGGTAAATCATCTGAAATCAAAAGGGGCTGTATCGATGACAGCCCCTTTTTTTATGGTTTATGAACAGGGTTGGCTATTTGCCATAATACAGCGCAACCACGTGTTCTGCTTCGGCAAAAAACAGCCAGCGTTCCACAAACAGCCCGGCCATATGAAAGCCAAAAGCCGGCAATGCACATAATATGACAGGCGCGCTGAAAAACCCGGCCAGTACCAGCAGGATAAACGGCAAAACAAAGCCTAGCCCCAGGGAAATGTAGCGCAATTTTGTTGCATGCTTGCGGCCAATTTCAAACACCATCTCTTTCATCAGATAATTTTTTGTCAGATGCGGGGCTTCAAATAATTTTAGCTCTGCATAACCTGTCAGCCCGGTCGCCGTGGCCAGCGTTGAGCCATCTGCATCGCGCCCTGTTTTATCTGCCCGTTGCCACCATAACAGCTTTACCCCCCAGGCCAGAGAAAGGCTGGCCATCGCAATCTGGCCAGAAGCCATATCTTCTGGTGTAACAAGAGCATATAATATCATGCCGCTGGACATAGCAAAGCCCAGATAACAGGCAGGGGTTAAATGGCTATGCCAGCGCGGCACAGGCTTTAGCTGGGCATAAATCATTGCCGTTGCGAAGATGGTCAGAGCGCATAAAAAGGCCACCAGCACCCCTATCCAGACAGGGGCTTGCCCGGCCAGATAGGCACTTCCCAGCCACAGCACAAAACAGCCAAGGGTGAGAACAGATAGCACCCCCTCGCGTGACAGCCACGAGCTTTGATACTGGCTAAAGGCACGCCATGCCCGCTGCGGATTACCCAGATGAAAGGTTGAGGAAATCAGGCCAGCACTGCTGAGCACAATTGCAAATATCGCAGCGGTAAACAGGCCGATATCAAATTGTGCCATCCCGAATGATAGTGCCAGCGATAATAGCGCGATAAGGCCAAAGCCTGCCCCTGAAATAGTGGTAAAGAAAATAACCGATTTAGCTGGATGCATGAGATTAAATTTCCGCAGATAAAGAGTTTGAATTTCCGGTTAGAGACGCGAAAGCGCTGTATCAAGCCAGCCAAGAAAGCCGCCTTGTGCGCTGCTGGTATTTTCTTGTGCCAGTTTCACCAGATTGGGCGCTTCATCTTGCGCCCCCGACTGGCAGGAAGCTGTTTTCGGGCGGGGCGGCAAATATTTATTTACCGGCCGATTACCCTGTTCTGGCATCAGATCAACACCGCCGCGCTCGGCTACCATAACAGATACCTCTGATTGCGGGTCAGCCAAATCCCCGAAATGACGGGCATTTGCGGGGCAGCTGCGCACACAAGCTGGCACTCTGTCCTCTTCTGGCAGATTATCATTATAGATACGGTCAACACAAAGCGTGCATTTTTTCATCACCCCGGCCGCCTCATCCATCTCGCGCGCGCCATAGGCACAAGCCCAGGCACATAGCCCGCACCCGATACAATGATCTTCATTGACCAGTACAATGCCATCTTCTGCCCGCTTATAGGACGCCCCTGTCGGGCATACGGTTACACACGGGGCATCATCGCAATGTAGACAGGATTTTGGGAAATGCACAATCCGTGCATCAGAAGGCACAGCCTTGCCAGCGTCATCCATCGGGATAGCTTCAAAACTATGGATACGATTCAGCCATGTCCCGCTTGGCTCTGCACCATAGGGATCCTGATCAGACAGCGCATTGCCATAGCCGCCGGTATTCCATTCCTTGCAATTAACCGCACAGGCATGACAGCCAACACAGATATCCAAATCGATAACCAGCCCGAGTTTTTTAGCTGGCGTTTGCGGCAGCATTGTCATTCTGTCCACTCCTGTCCATAACGAAGGTCGCTCTGAGAGGTTTGTTTTAGCGGCTGCTGGGCAGGCAAGACAGGCTCGCTTACCCCCTCGCCCTCTTCGGCCTTTTCAATATTGACGCGCAAATCATACCAGGCAGCCTGACCGGTAATGGGGTCAGAATTCGACCAGCGCAACCCATCGCCCTTGCCGGGCAGTAATTCATGGATAAGGTGATTAAGCAAAAAGCCCTTTTTTGCTTCCGGGGCATCCGGCGATAACGCCCAGGCCCCGCGCCGTTTGCCGATAGCATTCCATGTCCACATGGTTTTGCTGTTTACCGCTTCCATCCGCTTTATTTGAACCTTTATCCGGCCATGATGCGAGGATACCCACGCCCAGTCATCATCTGCCAGCCCGGCCGCATCACAGATAGGCCCTGGTACATAAAGCGGGTTTTTAGTGTGGATTTGCCGTAGCCAGCTATTTTGCGACCCCCAGCTATGATACATCGCCGCCGGACGCTGGGTAATCGCATGATAGGGATAGTTATCTATATCTGCCAGCCTTTCCCCTTCAAAAGGGGCATACCAGTCTGGCAGGGGATCAAAACAATTTTTAATCTGCTCTTTGATATGGTCGGGCGGGATATGCGTGCCATGGCCATTTGCGGCCAGCTGGAATTTGGCCAGAGGTTCAAGCCAAAGCTGGAAAATCACTGGCTGAGGGGCATCAAAAAAGCCCATCTTAACCGCCCATTCCTGATAGTCCTGATTGGCGTGTTTGTAAAAACGCGCAGCTTCGGGCAGCTCTTCCATCCAGAAGCCGCCATTATCGATATAGGCATCCAGCTGGTTCGGGTTAGGCGCGCCGCGTCCTGATGATGTACCATCCTCGCCCCTGAACCCGGCCAATGGCCCGATACCCGGCTTGCGCTGATGGTTGATGATATAATCGGCATAATCCTTATAAAGGGGGCTGCCATCTTCGGCTGTCATGCCGTTCAGCCCCAAACGCCCGCCCAGCTCCAGCAATACTGACTGAAAGCCGCGCACATCCCTGTCTGGATCAACCACTGGCCAGCGAATGGAATCTGCCACCGCGTCCGGCTCGCAAATCGGCCTGTCCAACAGCGAGATACAATCATGACGCTCCAGATAGGTGGTGTCTGGCAGAATAAGATCAGCAAAAGCCACCATTTCGGATTCATAGGCATCCGAATAGATAATCTTCGGGATAACATATTCGCCATCTGCTTTCTTTGCTTTCAGCATTTCCATAACGCCGCCGGAATTCATCGAGGAATTCCACGACATATTGGCCATATACATGAACAGAACATCCACCGGGTACGGGTCGCCTGCAAAAGCGTTGGAAATCACCATATGCATCAACCCATGGGCGGAAAAAGGCGCATCCCAGCTATAGGCTTTATCAATACGCTGGGGGCTGCCATCTTCATTGACCAGCAAATCTTCCGGCCCATGAATATAGCCAAGTGGCGGGCCTGAAAGCGGGGTCTGGGGCCCTTTTGGACGGCCAGGTGCCGGATGGGCAGAAGAGGGTTTGGGATAAGGCGGCTTAAAACGGAAACCGCCCGGACATTCCACCGACCCCAGCAAGATTTGTAACAAGTGGATAGACCGGCAAGTCTGAAACCCGTTGGAATGGGCAGAAATGCCGCGCATGGCATGAAAGCTCACCGGACGGCCGCGCATTTCATTATGCTGCTCGCCTTTCCAGTCTGTCCACTTTTGCTTTATCACAATTTCTTCTTCAAAGGCGGTTTGTGCCAATTGATAGGCAATGGATTTAATCTGGCTGGCCGGAATGCCTGTAGCCTCAGCCACCGCATCCGGGCTGTATTTATCATCCAGATATTTATCGGCCATCAGGCGGAATACCGGGCGCGCACGCCGGCCATCTTCCAGCGTTACAGCCGCGCTCATCTCGGGCGTGATGGCTTTTTCACGATAGCTACAGGCCTTGCCAGCTTTTTTATCCCATATCAGGGCATCACCCTCGGCATTGCGGGCAAACAGGCCATCATCTGCCCCGCCGGGGTTATCAATGACCAGCCAGGGCGCATTGGTATAGCGGCAGAGATAATCAATATCCACCTTGCCTGCCCCCATCAATTCATGAATAAGGGCCAGGACAAATAGCCCGTCTGTTCCGGGCGTAATACCAACCCATTCATCAGCGATCGCATTATAGCCGGTACGCACCGGATTTACGGCAATGATTTTTGCTTTACGTGCTTTCAGCCGCGACAGCCCCATTTTAATGGGATTGGAATCATGGTCTTCTGCCACGCCGAAAATCATAAAAAGCTTGGTACGCTCCCAATCTGGCGAGCCAAATTCCCAAAACGCGCCGCCCATTGTATAAATGCCAGCCGCCGCCATATTCACCGAACAAAAGCCGCCATGAGCGGCAAAATTTTGTGTCCCGAATTGTTGTGCCCACCATCCGGTCAGACCTTGTGACTGATCGCGGCCGGTAAAAAAGGCCAGGCGTGACGGGTCTTGCTTGCGAATAGGGTCTAGCCAGCCAGTAGCGGTCGCCAGCGCCTCTTCCCAGCTGATAGGCTCAAACTTGCCCTCGCCGCGCTCGCCCACCCGGCGCATCGGCGTTCTCAGGCGTGACGGGGCATAATGCTGCATAATCCCGGCACTACCTTTTGCACATAGCACGCCCTGATTGACCGGATGATCGCGGTTGCCCTCAATATAGCGTACCTTGCCATCGCGCAAATGCACATTAATACCGCACCGACAGGCGCACATATAACAGGTGGTTTTTTTCACCTCGTCTGAAACTTTTTGCGAAGTGTTGATTTTATGCTGTGTCATGACGGTTATTTTACCAGAAAAAAATACTCAAAAAAGTAAGAAGCCAGAGCCTAATACACTAATTTTACAAATAATTGAGGTCAAATTATCTATGCAAAATTTTTCACTTTTTTCCGGTTTTGAAAGGGAATAGCGTCCCTGGTCTCAAAAATAACCGTTTTTCGAGAGGCGGCAAAAATAATACAGCTGCATTCAGCCGGAAACAGGTTTATTTTCTGCCCCGGGTTTTGCCCGTTTTTCTGCCCGTGTTTCTGCCCGAATATTTAAAATATTTGCCGCCAGCACCACAAATGCCCCGATAAAGACAGGCCATTCCAGCGCTTCGCCATATAACACCACCCCCACAAAGGTAATTAGCGGCAGGCGCAAAAATTCAAAAGGCGTCACAATGGTCGCAGGGGCAAGCTGCAAGGCAGTGGTGATGCAAAAATGCGCACAAAGCCCGCAAATACCGATAATAACCACCCATAGCCATTCACTGCCTCTGGGGATATCCACTACCCCGTCATAGCCGGCACACACAATCCCGAAGATAGCTTGCAATACAGTCAGCCAGAATAAAATAGCGGTAATGGTCTCGGTTCGGGTCAGTATCTTTGTGGTCAGGGTTGCCCCGGCAAAGCCAACCGCACATAGCGCAGCGGCGATAATAGCCGGATTAATATCGGAAAAATCCGGGCGCGCCACCACCAAAATGCCAAAAAAGCCCATGGCGGCGGCCATAAATCTTATCGGGGTCAGGCGTTCGCCCAGCACAAGGGGCGCACATATCGCCACCCATAAGGGCGTGGAAAACTCAAACACAAACATTTGTGAAAGCGGTACATATAAAATGGCGAAAAACCATAAATTCTGCCCGGCAAAATGAAAGATATTGCGCACGATATGCAGCTTTAGATAGCGGGTTCTGATCTGGCTAACCGTCCCTGCCCGATAGGCAAAAAACAGCACTATCGCAATACCGATAAAAGAGCGAAAGGTCATAATCTCAAACGTATCCAGCTTGTCCGCCAGAGAACGGCCCGATATCGCCATCAGCGTAAAGGATATCATTGCCCCCATCATCCAGAAGCCTGCCTTTATCGCATTAGGAAGATTTGCCCACATCACCCTTGCCTGTCCCCCCACTGTGGTTAGCTGTTCTGTGCCAGGACAGAAAATAATGACAGACCCACCACCGCGGTCAGCGATAGAGCCATAATGATATTCACAATTTTTTGGGTGCGCGGCGCCAGATTAAGAGAGTGCAATTTCACCCCTGCCCATAGCCAGAGCAGATGCAAAGGCAGCCAAATCACATTCATAATTACCAGTTTGGCGGCCAGCTCAACCGCCAGATTTTCAGGATAAAAGGCAAAGCTGGTAAACATGGCGGTATTTACCGCATAGGCCTTTGGATTGATAAATTGCAAAAACAGGCCGGATAAAAAACCAGGCGGCCTGGTCGCGGTGATAAAGGTTATTTTACTGCCTGCCAGCGCAATCCGAAGCGCCAGATAGCCCAGATAGCCAGAAGAGGCAAATAGCAGAATGGTGCGCACAATCGGCACGGAAAATATAATCGCTGCCAGACCGGTGATAATCGCAAGAGAAACCAGATTAGTCCCTGCCCAAAGGCCGGCAACATAAGACAGACCCGGGCGCCAGCCAAACGCAGACCCTACCCCTGCGGTAGATAAAACACCAGGTCCAGGCGTGGCGATCAGCAATAGAACCGCTAGGGCAAAAGTGAGCATGACAAATAAACCGAATAATAAAATCTGGCAAAAACAGCCAGCAAAAAACAACCAGGAAGGAAAGGTAAAAAAACACTCTCCTATCTAACTCATACGATGAAGCTATCGCATAAGTCCATCTGCTTTTTTAGCTATTTGTCATATTCATCTATCTCTTGCGATAGGGTTTTTTTGAAATAGAGGCGGTGAAAGCCATCTTCCATCGCTTGTTTTGTTAGCGCAAAACCCAAAGCGAGATACCAGCGTGCATTACGCTGCATCACAATATTGGTATAAAGCTGATAATGCCCTGCCTTTGGGCGAATAAAGGCCTCCACCGCCTCTATCAACGCCGTCCCTAGCCCCTTTTTATGATGTGCGGGATGGACAGCAATATTTTCCAGCCAATAGCCATCTGCCCTGTCCAGAATAATCGCATAGCCAGCAACTTCCCCCGCCAGCCAAAGCACCAGACAAATATCCTGTGCGATATGGGCATCAAAATCAGCCACCATAGGTGCTGGCTTGCGCCCCATTTCCGCGATATAGGGCTGATAGGCGGCTTCTGCTATCGCAACCAAAGCGGCGGCATCTTCTGGCACGGCGAAGCGAATATCAGCGGCAGCGCGCATCATCTATCGCTTTCATTCGGGCAGACAGAGCCTTTTTTCCTGCCGCTTCCAGCTTGTTTGCAACGCTTTTAAAATCCTCTGCTGCGCGGTTTTGGCTTAATTTGGATTTCGCGCTGATTTGGGTGATGTTAATCCGAAACCCGACGATATTTTCCAGCATATCGGTCATAAAATCTGCAGGGGCATCTGCCATCCGCCAGGCCGCCTCGCCATTTTCCTGTATTTCATGCTTTTTTGTAAGCTGACCAACAATCGCCCGCTTTGATTTATCATCTGTTAGAAAATGAATAGATCCGGCCACATGCACCGCCTGATAATTCCAGGTAGGCACATGGCGGTGATGCTCTGCCTTGCTAGGATACCAGTTGGGAGAGATATAGGCCTCCTCCCCACGAAAGATTGCCAGAATTTCTGTCCCGTCTTGCAGCTGGCGATGCAAATCATTGGCCAACGCAATATGCCCGGCAAGCCTGTCTTCTGCCTCGCGCAACAAAGGCAGATGATGGGCGGTCAGCCCGTTCTCTGTCAGAGCCACAACGGTCGCCAGACTATTCCGATCGATGATTGCATCTATTTCTTTTTTGTCTTCTTCTTTAAATATTTCAGGTAGGTACATATTGTTTTTCACCTGATTTCAGAGATAATTCCATCTTGTCCTGTATCAGATACGCAGGATAATTTTTGGCGGGGCGTTTCCATCGTGAATATCGATAAATGACTGCACCCCGGCTTCCAGGTCGCGTATCTCGGCCCAGCCCTCACCTGTGATTTTACCGTCTTCCAGCAATTGCACCGCTTCGGTGAAATCCAGCTTGCTATAACAGTAAGAGCCGGTGAAATGGATCTGTTGCAAGGTTATGCGCCGGGTATCAAGGCCTGGCTCATTATCCTGCAGGCCAATATGCGAGATAACCCCGCCAGGGCGCACCATCGCACTGGCCGCCGCACGCGTCCGCCCCGAGCCGACTGCATCCAGAACAATATCAATATGGCCTGAATTCGGTATCGCATCGCGCGGATCATAGGCAATAAAATCCCCTGCCTTTGCCAGCATATCGCGGCGCAAGGCATTTGTTTCTGCGATATGGATATACCGAAACCCCCTGGCGGCAAACACCATCGCTGCCAGCAGGCCGATTGCCCCGCCGCCAATCACATGAACAGATGCATCCCTGTCGGGGATATTATGTATCGCCAATTGTGCGGCATTGACCGCACAGGCCAGAGGTTCAGCCAGGGCGGCATCCCTATCTTTCAGCCCATCTGATATGGCCGTTAAATTATCCTCTTTCATGATAACCTGCTCGGCAAACGCGCCCGGCATTCGCAAGCCCATTAATTCCCGGCTGGCACAAAGATGCTCGAACCCGCTGGTACAGGCAGAACAGCTGCCACATCCCATAAGCGGGTTAATCACAACACGCTGGCCGGCAAAACATCCATTTCTGGCAGTTCCCACCGCTTCATGTCCTAAAATCAGGGGCGGCACTCTGCGTTCATCCAGACCATGCCATGCATGCATATCCGAGCCGCAAATCCCGCATTGATGCACATCAATACAAACCTGACCTTCTGTAACCTCTGCCAGAGGCATATCACGGATCTCTGTTTGCTTTGTGCCTGTATAAGCCAGTACCTTCATTTCACCCACCCTCTAATTCGCGAAATTCTCGCCCGGAAAATATTTACGTAAACGCACATCTGCCGAGCGTGCATGACCTTCCATCCCCTCTAATCGGGAAATTCTGGCCGCTGCCTGTCCAACCTCGCGGTTAGCTTGCCTGGTCATCCGCTGGGTGGTCACAATCTTCATAAATTTATGTACCGATAGCCCGCCTGTATAATGGGCGGCCCCTTTGGTTGGCAGGATATGGTTCGTTCCAGAACATTTATCACCATAGGTAACCGTTGTTTCCTCACCAATAAAGAGCGAGCCATAATTTTTCAGATTTTCAGTGTACCATTCATCGCGCGCGGTATGTACCTCCAGATGCTCTGCGGCATATTCATCCGATATTTTCACCGCCTCTTCATCTGTGTCACATAAAATCACCTCGCCATAATCACGCCAGGCCAGCTCGGCTGCCTTTCGTGATGTTTCCGGCAGAGCGGCAATATGGGTATCCATCTGTGCCATCACCGCCTCGGCCAAATCTTTCGAGGTAGTAATAAGCCAGGCAGGAGAATCAGGGCCATGTTCTGCTTGCGAGACAAGGTCTTCTGCTACAATCTGGGGATCTGCTGTATCATCAGCGATAATGGCAATTTCGGTTGGCCCGGCAAACATATCAATCCCGACGCGGCCATATAGCATCCGTTTTGCTTCGGCCACAAAGCGGTTGCCAGGCCCGACCAGAATCCGTGCAGGCTTGCCGGTAAACAGCCCAAAGGCCATAGCAGCAATACCCTGCACCCCGCCCAGAGACAAAATACTATCCGCACCGCATAAATTCATCGCATATAAAATAGCCGGATTTGGCCCCTCATTCCCATGCGGGGCAGAACAGGCAATGATATTATCCACGCCTGCCACTTTGGCGGTCGCAATCGACATGATAGCCGATGCCACATGGGCATAACGCCCGCCCGGCACATAACATCCGGCTGTTTCAATCGGGATCAGCTTTTGGCCAGCCCACAGGCCGGGCGAAAGCTCTGTTTCAAACGAGGAGACAGATTCGCGCTGGGCATGGGCAAAGCGCGTTACCCGGTCATAGGCAAACTGAATATCCTCTTTCAGCGTTTCAGAGACCATTTTACCGGCATTGGCAATGTGATCGGCACTGATAATCGCCTCGCCTTCATATCCATCCAGCTCCCTGCCATAACGCAGAGCCTCTGCCTCGCCCCCCTTTTCGATAGCGGCCAGCATATCCGAGACAATTTTACGGGTTTCCTCTGTTCCGGTCGCAGGTGTTTTTGTAGCTTTTTTCATATAGGTAACGCTCATTCTTCAACCCTTTTACATCTATAACTTTATTATTCTTCAAATTTTGTGATTACAGCCGTTCCGGGCGGGGTCGCCCCCTTCATCATACGCAGCTCGGCTCTGGCCTATGACAGCGATATTTCCCTATCCACCATTGGGCTAAGATCAATTTTGCCTTTTTCAATCATCTCCAGCAACGAGGGATATTTCCATGACGGCATACCGCGCGTCCCGAAAAAGGAAAGCTGTTTGGAATAGATAGCGCGCATATTGATATTCATCATGCCATCACCGCCCGGCATCCCGACATGAACATGACGCCCCAGAGTGGCCAGACATTCAATAGACGCATTTGTGGTTG
>JAURQT010000090.1 GCA_030835985.1 Alphaproteobacteria bacterium | reverse complement strand
TTGACTAAGGAAAGCCTGCTGGTTGCCCCAATTTACCGCAGATAATCAAACAGGCTTTGTTGCCCCATTTTAGCAAATGCCTGCTGGGCGGCATCGCGGTTGGTAAGCTGGGCTTGCAGATCGGTTACCAGCTTGGCAAGATCAGCATCGCCCAATTTTGAAATATCCTGGGTAACGGCCAATTTACGAGAGGCAAGCGCCCCGCGCTGAACCTCTGCCTTGGACATTTGCGCGCCCAAAACCGCCTGCTGAATAGATAAATGATCCATTGCAGATTTTAAATTGCCTATCCCTCTGCCAAGCAATTGATCCAAATCTGTCAGGATACGCGGCTCGCCAATTTCCTGTTCGGTTTCATCAACCGAATTAAAGATTAAATTATATTGACCGGCATAATTGCTTAATTCCTGGCCTTCAATTTCCAGATTTTCAATCACAATCTCGCCTGCTTCTGTATCGGTGAGGATTGTTCGGCCGGTAAATTGGTCATACCGGGCGGTAACGCCTGTCAGATCAGATTGGGCATTTACCGCTTCTGCAAATTTTTTCTCATTCCCTTCGGAAAGAACAGCGGTAATACGTACCCGGCCCAGACTGCCAGCCACATCCAGATCCCAGGTCTGGTTTTGACGTGGAAGGGTAAAGGTAACAGCGGCCTTTGTGCTGGCACTGGCACGCTCATCCAGATCACGAAGCGGGTCAATAGAGGCTGCCACACCATCGATAATCTCAAAAATATCACGCCGACCATTGGCGGTTTCCACCCGGCCAAAAACGGTCATGCCATCCAGGCTGGTAGGCACATTCATATTTTCAGAAATCTGGACGGTATGGGTGCCGCGGTCCCCATTATACTGGATTTTGCCATCTGGCCCTTCAACAAAGGCGATTTCTTCATCTCTGAACCCGGCAAACAGGCTATGGCCACGCGCATCACGGGTATTGGCCAAATCCACCAGCACTTCGCGCAATTCTGTTATTTCGGTCAGGATAGCGCGGCGGCTAAAGGCATCATAGGTTGGATTGCGGGCTTGTGTCGCCAGCTCTGTAATCCGTGTCATGACAGAAACGCCTTCTTGCAACACCTTGTCCCCTGCCTCCAGGCGATTTTGTGCCAGATAGACATTTTCTTCAAAACGTTCCAGCAATGTCTTTTGCTCATTCGCAGCCGATAGATTAACCGCTGCCACCGGATCATCTGATGCGTTCAATATCGCCCGGCCAGAAGAGATTTTTTCCTGCTTTTCCTGAATATCGGCAGTCAGTTTGGAAAACTGACGGATTTGCTGTTCATTAAATAGTTTTGTACTGACTTGCATCTAAACCTCCCTAGACGACATCTACCCTAGACGACATCTATCAGTGTCTGAAACAGCTCTCTGGCTGTTGACAAAATACGGGCAGAAGCCTGATAGGCCTGTTGAAATTCGATAAGTGCGGCGGCTTCACTATCCAGATTAACCCCGGAAAATTCTGCCTCTGCTTCAATCGCGGCTTCTTTGGTGGCTTCTGCACCGCTCAGCGCTTCATCACTTGCACTGACAGATGCACCAACTTCCGCCACAATATTTGAAAAGATAGTGGAAAACCCGCCTGAATAGGGGCCGTTCATATCCTGTGTTTGCTGGTCGATAATTTTCAAAAGGTTGCGGTTATCGCCAGAACCGCTCTCACTCATCACCACATCAAATTCATCATTCAGGCTGGCCTGGCCTTTCAAGGTAAACTGATACTGGTTAAAGCTGACTTTATTATCCTCATCCAGAATACGGGTGGCCATGGAATGGCCGGTTTCCTTGTCAATGATTTCTACGCGCAGGCCATCTTCGCTTACCGCCCGCAAGGCAATACCGGATGCCCCCAGCAGATTTTCCTGCTGCTCGCTTCCTGTCAGTTGCGGTATATCATATTGACTGCTGACCATCTTTGCACCGGATCCTGTCACAAATACCAGCAAATCCTCTACCACCAGATCCCGAATTTCCACCTGCTCTTCGACCAGGCTTTTGGCGCTGACATCCAGTTTTTGCACATCACCTGAAACCGTTGATATACGAATGCCATCTTGTGTCAGCCGGATATCGCTATCCGCAATTTTAACACCCATCGTATCTTGCGGCGTGTCAAATTCGATCTCGCCCGATACTGAATTATAGGTGATCATCACCCGGCCACGACCCGGTGTTGTCTCGGAAAAGCTGACGTCCAAATCATCCGGCAAGGAAGTTGGTTGGGTACGGATGCTGCCAGCTGTATCCAGACGCACAGTAATATCCGTGCCATTATAGCGAAAGGTCAAGGGATCAGCCCCGTTTGAGGGGGCAATATCCTGACCGCTGAAACGCATTTTAGTAGAGGCAAGGCCAAACCGTGCGGCCGCCGCGCTATTATTAGCGACCTTGTTATTGCCGGTTATCGTAATCGCCCGGCCAGACAGGCTGCCGCCGCCGAAAATCTGTAATTTGTGATCGGCATCAAAATAGGCGGTTAGCCGCCCCTCTTCTCCGCCTGTGACAACCAGTTCTTTATCCACCATCGCAATTTTATAGCTATCACCGGCAAAATCGACAAAGACCGCATCGCCCTCTTCTGGCAAATCACTTGCCACAACACTGTCACTCAGCCCAAGGGTTGCCTGGCTATCGGCGTCTATGAAATTCACCGCGCCCATCTCAAAGCTCTCGCCAACGCCACTTGCCGACAGGGTAAATTTATAGGTTGTTACGGCATTTTCAGTCACCGCACTTGCCACAGCAACAACGCCCAGACCAGCCTGATTAACAGCCCTGGCAGCGGCTTGTGTTAACAGCTCGGCAGTTGTGACAGGGGTTCCCTGCCCATCTGCATCTGCCATATTTACCACAACATTTGTGCCAGCAACATTTATCGTCAGGCTGTCATTGGCCGGGTCAATCGCTGTCGGGCCTGAAAAACGATATTCCACGCTTTGCGGTTTTGCGGCTGGCTCTCCTGCACTCAAACTGGCCAGTATGGCGGTTGAACGCACCGCATTGACCATCGCTTTATGCACGCCTGCTTCATTAAGCGGCCGCACCTCGGCCGAGGACAGGCTGGCGGTAAAGTGAATATCATCATCGCCTGTTTTAACGCTTAGATTATATGTCGCCCCGGCGGCAACAGCGCGCCGACCATCATTAGAGGCTTCATTGCTATCGGCATCATTTTGCACATCAAAACGCACCAGCTTACTATCTGCACTGGCATTGGACGCGACCGAAACAAAGCTGCCTTCCAGGCTGTCTTCTGCACTGCGGGTCAGGGTTTCATTTTCATCCATCAGCGAAAAGGCACTGCTGGAAACCATCTTCACAATACCCGAAAACCGTCCCTGATCG
>JAURQT010000089.1 GCA_030835985.1 Alphaproteobacteria bacterium | reverse complement strand
CTGATTTTCCCGGCCATCAAATAAATCATCATAACGCGCAATATAGGTGCCATTATCGCAAATATAGCGGAAGAAGGTACCTAACGGCCCGTCATTATTAAAAGAGAGGGACAGGGTGCAGAGCTTGCCGCTTTGGGTTTTCATCAGAATGGACATATCCATTGCAATGCCCAGATCGGGGTGTTTTGGCCCCTGTACCGCATAGGTTTCAACAACCGGCTCACCTGCCTGATACATAAATAAATCAACCGTATGACAGGCATGATGCCAGAGCAGGTGATCTGTCCATGAGCGCGGCTCGCCCTTGGCATTCATATTTGTCCGGCGGAAAAAGTAGGTTTGCACATCCAGCTGCTGAATAGATAAATCGCCTGCGGTGATTTTATTATGCATCCATTGATGGGACGGGTTAAAACGGCGCACATGACCTGCCATTCCGACCAGACCGGTTTGTTGCTGCTTTTCGACCAGCTTTTCTGAATCTGCCAGCGTATCGGCCATGGGAATTTCGACCAGCACATGCTTGCCAGCTTCCATTGCAGCAATGCCCTGATCTGCGTGCATTTGGGTCGGGGTGGCCAGAATAACCGCATCCACCGCATCACAATTTATCAATGCCTCAAAATTGTCAAAACAGTGCGGCACAGAAAACCGCCCGCCAACATCCCTGGCCTTTTCCATGCTGGTGGCCATGACGGCTGTTATCTCAGCGTCCTGAATGGCCGACAGGGCTTCCAGATGCTTGGTACCAAATGCCCCATTTGCCCCGGCGACACCGATTTTAATTTTTGTCATTTTTTTTCCTAACGCTCTTTTTTACCTTGCCGGAAACATATCAGGCATTTTCCAGAATAATCGCCCCATAGGCAGTGGCCGATACAGGGATATGATAGAGGCGGTAAATTTCCTTCACCTGTTTATTTAATGCCCCGCGCATAACATTCCACATGATCATTTCAACGCCCTCACAGCCTGCTTCGCGGATAAAATCTGTATGGCTCAACCGGCTATTGGCTTCCGGGTCAGACACCAGATTATCCAGAAAGGCTTTATCAAATTCGGCATTAATCACACCGGCACGCTCGCCGCCCAGCTGATGCGACAACCCGCCTGTACCCCATATGCCAACGCTGATATCTTCTGGAAAGCTGGCCACTGCCCGGCCAATAGCCTGACCCAGCTTGTAACAACGCAAGGCCGTTGGCAGAGGGTGTTGAATAACATTCACGCATAACGGTACAACGGCAGTTGGCCATTCTTGCGGCTGGTCATAGGCGATGGAAAGCGGCACGGTCAGCCCGTGATCCACATCCAGCGATCCGGCCACCGACATATCAAATTCTTCGGCCATTAATTGTTCAACCAGATGCCAGGCCAGTTCAGGATGCCCTTTGACAACCGGTACTTTGCGTGGCCCCCAGCCTTCATCGGCTGGCTGAAATTCTTCTGCAACCCCTATGGTAAAGGTAGAATAGCTATCCAGCGAGTAATAGGTCGCATGGTCATTATAGACGATGATATTTACATCCGGCACATTTTGTTTATGCCAGTCGCGCAAGGGCGCAAAGCCGGCAAACAGCTCTTTCCAATAGGCTTCATCGGTTTTGCCATTATCCATCGCCGCCCCGACACCCGGTACATGGGACGTGCCCATTCCTGCTATTATTTTTGCCATTAGCCCTGTTCCTTTTTGCTGCGGTTGCCCTCGATTGGGCGCCCGCCCGCCATCATCATTGCCTGAAATTCATCAAAGCTTAATTCGGGATTGCTCATCTTGCCATACATTACCTGTGGTGGCTGCTTGTCATGGCTGACCAGCTTGAAGGTGTAATAGACATTTGCCCCCAATTTCAGAAGTTCCAGATAGTCCCGGCTCAGGACAGCGTCCATTTGTGCGTCTGTGACCTTGAATTTTGACATATAGGCTTTTTCATCTCTGGCAAATTCATCTCTGCCTTCTGCCTTGTTCAGGCTCATCAAAAACATATTCAAAGCATAACCGCGACGATATTGCCGGCTATCCAGCACATAGGTTCCTGGCACATCATCATAATCTCTGGCAGTCATTTTATTTTCCCCTAAGAGCAGATAATTCCAATTTTTTGCGATATGCCAAACATCATAGGATAAGAAGCTGTATTCAACAATAAGTTAATCACATTATTGCCCATTGGAAATAGCCGGGGCGTGTGCAACCGCAAAGGGCTATTTTCTGCTGTCTGGTAATCTTTTGGCAATAAAGGACATGGCAAAAAATAGCGGGATAATTCGCACTGTATGATGAAAGGCCACAAAGGCCACATCAAAGCCAAAGATAAGAGCAAGCAAGGTTACCTCATATAACCCGCCCGGCACAAATGCCAGCCAGACTTCAAGAAAGCTGAACCCGTCCAGCCTGGCCATCAGCAGAGTGGCGACCAGATACAGGCCCATGATAAGCAAGGCATTGACAAAGCCATCTTTGAGATAACCCAGAACTTCCTGAAACGGCACTACTGCCAGCTTTGCGCCTATCGCGCCGCCAATGGCCAATTGGGCCAGGATAACAAATTCATTCACGCGCGGCAGATCTGCCCATCCCATTAAATGAAATAAAATGGACAGGCACATAGGCCCAAGCAGATAAGGCAGGGGAAAACGCAAAATCAAAGCCAGGCTGAGGCCGGCCAACGCCAGAAATATAAATAACCCCATCTGGTCAAGCGACAGATCAAACATTCCGGGCATATCAGCCAGACGCAAATTGGATAGCGCGACCGCATCGCCGCCCTGAATAAATGCCAGCATCAAAGGGGTAGAGACAAAAACAATTGTCACCCGCACCAAATGAAAAAGCGCGACCACATAATCTTTATCGACAAGCTGGCGTGCCAGAATAAGGGCTTCTGCCTGTCCGCCCGGCAGCGAGCAGAAAAAGGCCAATCTCTTTTCATAGCCGCGCCATCTGGTCAGTAACTGATAGCCGGCCATACAGACAATAAAAGTCGTGACCATCATCACACAAAGGCTTTTCCACCAAAGGACAGCTTCATGGAACAGATCCTGGCCAAAGGTTGCCCCGATCATGACAGATAGTCCCAATATTACCGGAACATGAAACCATCTTGCCACCCCCAAATAGGGCTTTATCGGGCGAACCAGCCCGCCTGCAAGCCAGACCCCGAACAAACTGCCCATTAAATAGGGAGCGGGCATATTCACCTGAAAAAACAGCCAGCCACTGGAAAGCGCCAATGCAAAGGTAATGCCCATCTTTACAGCGTCTTTTCGAATGTCATTTAAGCGTGGCAGGAAAGGCATTCTGGCATTAATCCACTAAAGAGGTATTCTGTGTGAGGGTACAGAT
>JAURQT010000088.1 GCA_030835985.1 Alphaproteobacteria bacterium | reverse complement strand
TTATCGGCATGGCACTGGGCGGCTGGATGTCTGGCTGGATTTACGAGCTGACCGGCTCCTATCAGGCGGCCTTTATCAATGGCATTGCCTGGAATGCGCTTAATCTGGGCATTGTATTATGGATTTTAAGCCGGGACAGGCAGGCAAAATTAATGCCGGCCGCCTAAAAAAACTACCAAGCCTTGCCGCGAGCCGAGACAGGCCACAAGGCTTCTACCTTGCCGCCGCGAACCCCAACATACCAGTCGTGCAAATTACAGGTTGGATCGCAATGGCCGGGTACCAGCATCAGCTTGTCTTTCAGCGATAGCGTATTATTTTTATCCTCGATAACGCCATGTTCATCTGAACATTGGATATAGCAGATATCCTTGCGCCCATAAATCACCGGCAAGCCGCTATCAACCGACTGCACCTTTAGCCCGGCATCACATACGGCCTGGCCATCTTGTGCGGTACTGACAATGCTGGTCAGCAAAAACAGGGCATTTTGCCATTCCGCCTGGTCAAAACGCTGTCCACTTTCATTTTCAATACGCCCGTAATCAGCATCCATAAAGGCATAGGAGCCGCATTGGATCTCGTTAAATATGCCTGATTCTGCCTCAAAGGCAAAAGAGCCTGTCCCGCCGCCACTAACGCATTCGCACTCCAGGCCAGCTTTCCTCAGAGCGTCAACAGCTTGTCTGGTAACAGATGCCACATTTTTTTCTGCCGCCTGGCGTTCGGCAAAGCTCTGGTGATGCTGTATCCGGCCATTATAGGATTGCAGGCCGCTAAATTTCAGCCCTTCTGCGCTATCAATGGCTGCGGCTATCTCTACCAGCTTGGCCATATCGCTTACCCCGCATCGCTGCGAGCCGCATTCCAGCTCTACCAGACATTCCAGAACAACGCCCTTGCCGCTGGCCGCCGCCGATAAATCGGCAACATTGGCCCCATCATCCACACAGCAAATCACCCGCCGCCCGGGCGCACAAAAAGATACCATCCGATTGATTTTAACGGGGTCAATAATCTGGTTGGTAATTAAAATATTATCAAAGCCGGCTCTGGCAAACACTTCAGCCTCGGAAACTTTTTGACAACAAATCCCCATTGCCCCGCCAATTTCCATTTGCCGGCGTGATACATCTACCGATTTATGCATTTTTGCATGGGCACGAAGCTGGATTTTATAGTGCGCTGCCAGCTGGCGCATACGCGTTAAATTTGCCTCAAACGCATCCAAATCTATTAGCAAGGCAGGGGTTTGGACATCCTCCACAGACATACCGATTTTCGCCGGAACATCAAAACCGATTTCAAGGTCTTTCTGGCTTTTCATAGATTCTTATTTCCGGTTACTTGTAATGAAAACAGGGGCATCATTAACATTTTCAACCTTTAACTTGAACTCTTTTTGTATGCTAGTCCCGGCTTTGTCAGACAGCTCGACCACCACAATATGATCGCCCACATCCCCATTGGCAGGCGTACCGCCCAGCATACCATCTTTCGAGATCAGCAACCAGTCAGGCCCATCTGCCAGCTTGAAGCGCATCACATCGCCATGCTGGATATCATCGTCCGTAACTTCAACCGCCATTTCATAGGCGTTATCCTGTATCGCCGCAGGCAGGCTGGTGGTCACAAATTTCGGGGCATCATTTGTATTGACGACCGTAATAATGAAAATCGCATCATCTGACTGACCGGATCTGTCTGTTACGCGAACAATAATTTCATGCGGGCCAACATCGGCATTATCCGGTGTACCTTTTAGCAAGCCATCGCGGCTAAGACCCAGCCAATCTGGCAGCTGTGCCATAGAAAAGGTCAGCTTATCGCCATAGGGAATATCAACATCCTCCACGCGCAGCTGCAGGCTGTAGGGCGCATCCTCATTCGCCACAAAATCACCTGAGGGTTGGCGCATAGTAACCTGTATCGGTGCAAGTAACGCGCTGGCTTTTTGCCCGACCGCCCCCATAAAAGAATTTGCCGAACAGGAAGCAAGGAATAATGCGCTGCATATTACCAGAAAAACTCTTGCACCAGACATCTTTATCATCCTTCAATCACTCGCATATCGTCTTTATCGTCGTTCCTTTGCGGCTTTGAGAATAAAAGGAATTCTAGAAAACGCAAATTCTATTCAGACGACACATTCTTTAAATATATCATACTGGCCAGCTGACAGGGTTTTATATCCTGAAATACCGATATTTTTCATCCCGGCAGATAGTTTATCCTCCCTAAAGGCAGCCTTTATCGCTTTTTTTAATATGGCCAGCTCTTCGCTATTTTCGACAAGGCCGCTTACCAGTGGCGGGGCGGGAACAGGCGGGCATGTGCCAATAATTTTAACCTTTGCTACCTGTTCAGGACAGGCAAATTGCAGCATATGCCAGGTCAGGCAATCTATCGCGCCAATATCCGCCTGCCCGCTAGATATCGCCGCCAGCGTGCCGCGATGCGCGCCTGTATAGCTAACCCTGCCAAAGGCACAGGGGGTTGGGCTTCCCCCTAGCGCCTGATACAGGGCAAAACGCCCGGAATAGCTGTCTTTTTCACTATGGGCGGCGCGTAACTCATGGATTGGCAAATCATCTATGGATATGTTTTCCAGCTTTTTTGGGGCGATAATCACACTATGATAATAGCCAGCCGGCACGCCCTTCTCTGCCAGAACAAAACTGCCAAGATAGCCGGGTATTCTCGTCATATTGCGCGAAAAGTTCATCCCGCACATCTGTCCCAGCATCAACCGCCCCTCTCTGGCAAGGCTGATAGCGTTATATTTTGCATCATACAGATCAGCGCCAGTCTCTATCCCCTGTTGTTTCAGATAGCCGCGCACAAACTGCCAAAAGGCCGTAAAAACAGGCTCTGTATGGTCAAATAAGTACCAGTTAAGCTGTGCCGATTTCGGCAAAATCCTACCCCCATCCATAAATGGCTTATTCCCCTCTCATTTCTCTCTTATTTCTCTCTTATTTTTCTGGCCACACCCCTTTACATAAAGTTGCGCGATAACAGCACAGACAGGATAATTGCTCCCCCCATCGCTATCTTTTCAGGCCAGCTGCCGCGATAGGCTGGCAGGGTAGCGCCAACCAGTTTTTGTGTTATAAAAACTGGCAGGCAGATAAACATCGCCGCCCCCATGATTAAAAAAGCCAGAAATTTAGCGCGCCCCAGCACAGGTATCAATTCCTTATAGATAAAATGCAGCTCCGGTATCACCAGCATCGCCCAGCCTATCGCGCCCAGAGATGCCCCGAAAATCAATGTTTTAGCCAGAAAATTTTGCCTGTTTTTATTCATCAAAGCCTTCTCCTGATGACATTTTTTTGTTTTTACCTATGCTTTTTTATCGAATTAAACAGCTTTGTCACCTATATTAAAGGGTAGGATCAAAAGGATATGAGCAAACAAACAGACCCATCGATAGAAATATCTGACACCCCCCAACCGGGATTATTGCAGGTCACCTGCCCGGAATGCCGCGCGAACAGCTCTGCCTATAAAACCGCCTTTGATAATAGCGGCACAGACTGGCAGATTATCTGTTTTGACTGCGGCCATATCACCGCCAATAGCCCGCAAGGGGTGGTCAACCGCCGCCTGCGGCATAAATGCCGGGTGCGTTTTCGGCTGGGATAACAGCGGTTTTCAGGCCATTTTACCGGGGCTTTTCTCTACCCGGCAGGGGCGCGATAATCGGCCATTTCATCCGCGATAATTTGCGTAATGATCTGGCAATCAGCCACATCAAAGGTCAGCGGTATCCGCATATCCACTGTCTTTTCCAAGGCCGCTTTGGTCGCCGGTAAATCCGGCAAATCGGATATATACTGCCAGCTATCATAACGGCTGGTAAAGGCAGCCGGCTTTTCTGCCCCAAACCATTTTAATTCGACCCCGCGCGCCGCGCATCTGGCCAGAAAATCTGGAATATCCCTGGCCGACACCGCTTTCAGCTTGAATTGTATGGATGAGCCTACATAAAATTCAGCCTGTTTGCGCGGCGGGATATCAACCCCCGCTATCGCCTCCAACCCGGCAAACAGCGTATCATAAAGCTGATTCCATCTATCGATATTCCTGTCCAGATGCGGCATCTGACTGCGAATAATCGTGGCGCGTAAATTATCCATCCGACAGGAAAAATTGGCACTTTCCAGCTTAATTTTTTCGAACACTTCATCCGGCGGCAAAGTACCATGCCGGCCATACAGCATATAAGAGCCGGAATGCACAATCGCCCGCGCCGCCATTTCATCATCATCGGTGGTTAAAAACCCGCCCTCACCTGAATTCATATGCTTATAGGTCTGGGTAGAAAAAGCAGCCACATCGCCAAAATTACCAGATCTTTTGCCTTGCCATTTTGCCCCCATCGTATGGGCACAATCCTCGACCACCTTTATATGATGGGCGCGCGCAATTGCCATCAATGCCTCCATATCGGCAATATGGCCGCGCATATGCGACAACAGCAAGGTTTTTGCCCCGCTCCGCTTTGCCATTTCCTCCAGATGCGATAGATCGATATGATAATCTGCATCAATTTCCACCAGCACAGGTTCTGCCCCGACCGCATGGATAGCCCCGGGAACAGGGGCAAGCGTATAGGCATTTGCCAGCACCCTATCGCCGGGCCCAACCCCGCACACCCGCAAGCCAAGCTGTATCGCCTGTCCGCCCGAGGCGGTCGCCACGCAATAGCGCGCCCCCTGCCATTTGGCATATTCCTGTTCCAGCAGGCTGACTTCCGATATTTCTGCCCCCATCACATTATAGCGATGCAGGCGCCCATGCCTTAAAATCTCCAGGGCTTGCTGGATACCGGCTTCGGGAATGGGTTCTTGCTGGGTAAAGGGCTTGGTAAAGGTAAGCATAAATTTTTATCTCTTAATGACGCAGGCCGAAAAACATTTTACGCTGACAAGCAGAGCGGAAATGACAGCAATCGGTCAAGAGGTATTTGAATGACAGACGCGTTAAAAACAGGCTTTTTCTGGCAGGAGAAATGTTTCTGGCACGGGGCAGGCAATTATGCCTTTTTGCTTCCCGTTGGCGGTCTGGTAGAGCCCACCAGCACAGGTTTTCTGCCAGAAGCCCCGGAAACCAAACGCCGCATGAAAAACCTGATTGAGGTGACCGGTTTGCTGGCCGAGCTGGATAGCCAAAGCCCGGACAGGCTGGCCAGTATAGACGAGCTGTCCCTTGTCCATCCGAAAAGCTATCTGGACAGTTTTAAGGCGCTATCGGATGATAAGGGCGGTATTCTTGGCTTGCGCACACCCTTTGGGCCAGGCGGTTTCGAGATTGCCAGCCTGTCTGCCGGGCTGGTCATAGGTGCGCTTTTTTCGGTTCTGGATGGGGGGCATAAAAATGCCTATGCCCTGTCACGCCCGCCTGGCCATCACTGCTTGCCAGATTATCCAAATGGCTTTTGTCTGTTGAATAATATCGCAGTCGCGGTGCAAGCTGCCCGAAAGGCTGGCAAGGCAGAGCGCGTGGCGATTGTCGATTGGGACGTGCATCACGGCAATGGCACCC
>JAURQT010000005.1 GCA_030835985.1 Alphaproteobacteria bacterium | reverse complement strand
GCACAGGTCACCGAAAAAGACACTATCCTTATTCCGGGCGCATCGGGCGGGGTAGGCAGCGCGCTGGTGCAATTGGCCAAACATCGCGGCGCACGTATCCTTGCCCTGACAGACAAGGCAAAGGCAGCAGATATTCTGGCATTAGGAGCAAGCCGTGTTTTGCCGCGCCCTGCCTTGGATAAAAATGGCGTACCAGATCCGTCTTTTACGGCTGCGCTGGCAGAGGAAAAAATCACTGTTCTGGCAGATGTGGTGGGCGGACCTGCCTGGCCAGCCCTGATAGATTTATTGCAGGCAGGCGGGCGTTATACCTGTTCCGGGGCTATCGCCGGCCCGATAGTCGAATTGGATTTACGCACCCTTTATTTGCGCGATCTGACCTTTACCGGCTCAACGGTTATTGATCTGGATGTGATGCCGCGTCTGGTGCGCTATATCGAGACAGGGGTGGTCAAACCGCTTTTGGCCGCCCGCTATAAATTATCTGAATTGCATCAGGCACAAGCTGCCTTTATCGCCAAAAAACATATTGGCAATATTGTTATCCTGCCATGACAGAGGCACGGCAAAGAGGGTGTTACTGGTGGGCAGATGCCCCGCCCCGTAGGATAGAAGAAGCCAGCTGGTCCGGCCATACAGAAATTGCCATTATCGGTTGCGGCTTTGCCGGGTTGTCTGCGGCCATTTATCTGGCCAGAGCCGGACGCAAGGTTACCATCTTTGAAAAAGAGGCAATAGGGTTTGGGGCATCGACCCGTAATGGCGGGATTACCAGCGGCAATATTCGCTATTCCCATGCCCAGCTGGCCAGGCGTTTTGGCACCGAAAAAGCAACTGCCTTTATCGATGAGGCTGTGGCCGCCAGAGCCGCTCTGGCCAGCTTTATCCGGGACGAGAAAATTAACTGTAATTTTCAGCCCTCTGGCCGCATGGTCGGGATCAGTAGGGAATTTGATAAAGCCGCGATAGAGGCTGAAAATACAGCCTTTCAGCAGCGCTATGATATTTCCCCGCAATTTATTGATGCAGCAGATTTGCCAGGCTATATCAGCACCTCCAGCTATAAAGCTGGAATATATCGCCCGGATATTGGCGGTATCCATCCGGCTAAATTATTGCATGAAAAGGTCAGGCTGGCACGTGCGGCCGGGGTGACGATTTATTCAGAATGTCCGGTAACACGTATCTATCGAACAGGGGCTGAATTTATTCTTGAAACCGCCAATGGACAGGTAAAATCTGACCATCTTGTTTCAGCCAGCAATGGCTATACCGACAAAGCCCAGCCCTGGCTGAGGCGGCGGCTGGTGCCGGTCATCTCGGAAATTATTGTCACAGAAAAGCTGGGAGCAAATTTTGTCAAATCGCTAATGCCAAAATTATCCATGTTTGGCGAGGATAAAGAGGTGGGGTTTTATTATCGCCCAACCCCGGATGGCGAGCGTATTTTACTGGGCGGGCGGCGGATGCATAAGCAGGATGCCATTGCCCAGATGCGCCTGCATGAAGGGCTTGCCGCTATCTTTCCAGAGCTGGGCGGGGCAAAAATTGACCATTACTGGGCAGGCAATGTTGTCTTCCCCTTTGACCAGTTGCCAAAATTGGCGGTGCATGATGGCATTATCTATCCTACCGGCTTTTGCGGGTCGGGAACGGTATGGGCGCATTGGCTGGGGCGCAAGGCAGCGGCGATAATCCTGGCCAAGGACAGCGCCGGGCAAACAGATGATCCGGCAAGCCCTGCTTCAAATTTTGCACAGATGCCCATGCGCACCATGCCCTTTTATACCGGCGGTCCCTGGTTTATGCCTCTGGCGATGTCCTATTACCGGATGCGCGATAAATTGGCAGCCGGGCGCTATTAAACAGCAGAGGATAGTCACCGCTATCCTAGAACAGCGATAATTGCTGGCTGGGGGGGGCTTTATTTTTCCTGCGGGCGACAGGGGGGCGATTGCGGCTACCCAGTTTTTGATAAATTTCTGCCGAGATCGCGCTGAAATCCGGATGGCGTTTATGTTCTGCCATTTTGGTCTTTGCCATGCGAATACTGGCCGCATTATCCACAATCGGATAGGGATAATCACGCCCTATAACCACCCCGTAACGCTGGCCTAATTCAGGCGGCATCCGATAGGGTTCATGCAACCATTGCGCCGGCAATGGCGCCAGCTCTGGTACATATTTTCGAATAAAGCTGCCTGTTTTATCATGGTCATAGGATTGTTTGACAGGATTATAAATACGAATGGTGTTAATCCCTGTCACCCCGGATTGCATCTGAAACTGGCTGTAATGAATACCTGGCTCAAAATCGGTAAAATATCGCGCCAATACAGGGGCGGTATGCCGCCAATCCAGCCATAGATGATAGCTGGCAAAACTGACCAGCATCGCCCGCATCCGAAAAGGCAGCCAGCCTGTTTGTACAAGACAGCGCATACAGCCATCTATAAGGGGATAGCCTGTCTGGCCATCACGCCAGGCAGCAAGGCGGTGGTTATCGGCCATCTCAGGGCGCATCCCGTCAAAAGCCGAATGCATATTATGGGTTTCAATATCCGGCTGATCTTCCAGCTTTTGAATAAAATGACTGCGCCAGGACAGGCGGGTGAGCACCGAGCGCCCCCCTTTTAACGCCATCGCTGGCAGGGTTTGTTTGCCAGCGCTCAGATAGCTCGTTACCGCATGAAACACCTCGCGCTCTGATAAGGTGCCAAAGGCCAGATGCGCAGAAAGGCGCGAGCTAAACGCCCCTGCCTGAGCCGGGCTGGAAATATGCCGCAAATAGCCAGAGGATTTATCGGACAAAAAACAGCTCAGCAAACGCAATGCCGATGCCCGGCCACCTTTTTGTGTTTTGCCGTCTATCTTATGGCGGAAAATCGGGTCATCTATTTCTGGCAAGGGGGCCGATATAACGCCCTGGACAGGGCGCAGGGATAGAGGCGGGTCAATCAGCGGCTGTCCCAGGCGTTGGCCGCGAATAGCCCCCCATTTATCGCGATCATGCAAAGCGCGCACCACCCCGTTATTTGGAAATTCATGCAAAGGAATATGGGCTGTTTTACAGCCATGCTGCACAGCTTTATCGCGGTTATATGTCCAGTTAGTTCCGGTTTCCTGATGGGCATAAATGCCAGTAATCTGATAATTTTGGGCAAGGCTGTGAAAGATATCTACCGCCTCGCCTGTTCGAATAACAAGCGGCTGGCCCAGTGCCGAGAGCGAACGGTTTAATTCCAGCAAGCAATCGCGAATAAACTGCCAATGGCGATTTGATGAGGTATCTTGCGCCCAATATTCCGGCTCGATCAGATAGAGCGGCAGGACAGGGTAGCCGCTGGCCATAGCGGCGTGCAAAGGGGCGTGATCTGAAACCCGCAAATCACGTTTAAACCAGACTATTGATATTTTTTCAGCCGTCACCTGACACGCCTATTTATATTCAGCGCGGCGATCAGAAAATTGACGCACCCGTGTTCGCCAGACCTTATAGCTGCCTGTCTTCAGCCGGCTACGCATCAGCTTTTTCACATCCTTTTCCCGTAGCCCGTAAAGGGTAAAAATTTGGGAAAAGCTGACATGATCGCTCAGCGCCATTTCAATAATCTCGCTTATCTCGGCATCATCCAGCCCGGCTATTGCAGCTTTCACAAGACCCATTCCCCTGCTATAGACAAAAATTCGCCCTGACCCTCTGATTTAAGCTAGGTGTGGCCACACAAATGGCAATCTGCAGGGAAAAAATTTCTTTTCTTGTCTGGATTGGATATCTAGCTATTGGCCGTACGGATAGCCTCGCATACCGCTTCTGTCACCTCAATAGTGGTGGCATTGCCGCCCACATCCGGGGTCATAATGCCTGCCTCGCACACCTGTTCAACCGCTTGCATCAGCCGTTCTGCTTCTTCATTCAGCCCCAGATGCTGCAGCATCTGCGCGCCTGTCCAGAAAGTAGCGACGGGATTGGCAATCCCCTTGCCGGTGATATCAAAGGCCGAGCCATGGATAGGTTCAAACATGGACGGGAAACGCCCTTGCGGATCGATATTGGCGGTTGGGGCAACACCAATGCTGCCTGCCAATGCCCCTGCCAGATCAGATAAAATATCGGCATGCAAATTAGTAGCGACAATCGTATCAAGGGTTTCAGGTTGCAAGGTCATACGAACGGTCATCGCATCTACCAGCATCTTGTCCCAGCTTACGTGCGGAAATTCACAGCTTACCTCTTCTGCGATTTCATCCCACATCACCATACCATGACGCTGGGCATTGGATTTGGTAACAACTGTCAGCATTTTGCGCGGGCGAGAGGCCGCAATTTCAAACGCATAGCGCATGATCCGCATCACGCCCGCACGGGTGAAGATAGCGACTTCTGTGCCGACCTCTTCTGGCATCCCTTTATGGGCACGACCGCCATGGCCGGAATATTCGCCTTCTGAATTTTCGCGGATAATTACCCAATCCAGATCGCCCACCCCCACATCGCGCAAAGGCGAGGAAATGCCCGGCAATATTTTGGTTGGCCGAACATTGGCATATTGATCAAAGCCCTGACAAATGGGCAGGCGCAAGCCCCATAGGGTGATATGATCAGGGACATCGGGTGCGCCCACTGCCCCGAAATAAATGGCATCAAAGGATTTTAATTTCTCCAGACCATCTTCCGGCATCATCTTGCCATGCTGTTTGTAATAGTCCGAGCCCCAGTCAAAATGGGTGAAATTCAGCTGCAGATCAGAATGGCGCGCACACACTGCCTGCAAAACCTGAATGCCGGCTGCGATTACCTCCGGGCCAATACCATCTGCAGGAATAGAGGCAATATTAAAACTTGGCATAATGTATCCTTAAAGAAGAAAGAGGAAAAAAATTTCAGATATGGTTATGGCAAGGACAGCCTGAAACCAGACCATATTTATGACCGTGCCGCCTGGCAGGCTTTATCTCTTTTTTTAGAGAATATCAGGCAAATATATTTAACCGCTTGCTATCCATTCTGACAAGATGTCTATAAGCTATCTTTGATATATCAGAAAATATCTCTCAGGAAAGCGGCTTTTTTTATGCCAAATGCCCAAAAAAACAGTGATGTGGCTCTTAATTTGCCAATGGGTGTAACGCTGTCTATCGGCGAAGTGTTATTCACTGTTGCCATCGCTGCATTGGTAAAGCTGATATCCGGCGATATCTCGGTTTTTATGATTTTATTTTTCCGTTATTTTTTCTGTATTCCCCTATTATTATTGACCGCCCTCCTGCAAAGAGGCAAGGCTGCCTTCAGGATAGTTTCCAGAACCAATCTTGGCATACGTTCGGCCATGGGGCTGGGCAGTTTTGGCTGTTTATTTGCCGCGCTGCAAACCATTGATCTGTCCAAAATGACTGCGCTGTTACAAACCATTCCTGTCTTTGTCACGCTGCTCGCACCTTTTTTGCTGGGCGAGACGGTGGGCTGGCGCAGACGGATTGCAGTCGCCATTGGCTTTATCGGTGTGGTGCTGATTATCGATCCCTCAACCGGCAACTGGCTGAATAGGGGCGTTTTACTTGGCCTGGCCTCGCCTTTTTTTGGGGCGTTAATGCTCCTCAGCCTGCGCCGTCTTGGCCAGACAGATCATCCCTCTACCACCGCGCTATGGTATAATATTATCGGGGCGGCGGTGTTTTTTGGGGTATCTGTCAGCCTGGATATTGCCTGGCCGGAGACAGCTGATATTTTGCTATTATTATGTCTTATAGGTGTGATGTCCAGCTTTCAGCAATTTTTTCTTGCCCATAGCTACAAGCTTGCCCCTGCCAGCGTTCTGGCCCCGCTCCGCTATCTGTCTGTTCCTTTTGGTGTGGGGGCAAGTGTTGTCTTTTTTGATGAGATATTGACCCCCTCATTTTTTATCGGCACGACCATTTTAATCAGCGCGTCTTTTTTCATCCTGAAGCGCACCCAGAAAATTCAGGCAAAATCGTAAAATAAATATAATCAGTCAGGCGCAGCTGGCAGATAATCCCTGCCTGTTTCCCGCAGCAAACGCGAAAAATCAGGGATAATAATATGCCGCTGGCCTTGTACAAGGATCAAGCCTTCATTTTTCAGTGTGCTGATTTGCCGGCTTACTGTCTCGATGGTAAGACCCAGATAATCTGCCAGCATCTCCCGGCTAAGTGGCAGGTCAAAAACAAGCGCCTTATTGCCGGTAAGCGGTTTTAAAAATTTGCTTTTGCTGGCAATCATACACAGAAAAGTGGCGATTTGTTCCCGCGCAGATTTCCGCCCCAACAGCAACATCCATTGCCAGGCAGCATCCAGCTCATTCATCGTCATTTCCAGCAGACGCGGCCCCAGATCCGGTGAGCGTTCAAACAGCACCTCAAAAGCGCCCCGCTCAAACTGGCACATAATGACCTCGGCAGAGGCCTGAATATCATATTGGGATATTTTTCGTTTCGGTGCGCCGACAAAATCGCTTGGCAATAAAATACCCATAATCTGGCGCCGGCCATCTTCCAGCCCCTGTGATATGGATGCCAGACCGGTTACCAGCGTGCCAACATGCCTCACCTCACCGCCAGCATAAGCGATCATCTCGCCCTTTTTATAGGTATGATAGCTTTTAATGGCGTTTAATTCTGCCAGCTCATCTGGCTGGCAACGCGCACAAATCGCCTGTTTTCGGATAGGGCAATCGCCGCAATCCAGATATAACGGGGCAAGGGTAGTTGGACGAGGTGCGGTCATCTTTCTTATTATAGCAGGGCGGTTCTGCCTGCCTTTTTTTAAAAGTGAAACATAGCAACAGGTGAACGGCTTTGATAAACGCGCGGTTATTGCATGGGATGGCTCGCGGCCGGCCGCACGGGCGCTAAAAGCTGCCTTGCCTATCCTGGGCCGGTTCAGGGAAATTGATGTATTGATCGTCGATCCCAAAAGCCGCACACAGCCCAGCGATATCGGCAATTATCTGGCCGCACATGGGCTGAAAGCCACGATTAACACCCAATCCAGCGGGACAGAAACCACCGGTCAGGTAATTCTGGATGAAGCCCGGCACGCAGATTTGCTGGTGATGGGGGCGTATGGCCTGTCTGCCACGTTGGAAAAATGGTTTGGCGGCGTAACTGAAACCGTAAAAACAGAATGTCAGACCCCGGTATTATTTGCCCATTAAGCCTTTTGCCCGATAAGCCTTGTACCCGTTAAATCTTGTGCCTTGCGCTGGTCATCTTTCTGGTCATCTTTCTGGTCATCTTTCTGGCCATCTTTCTGGCCAGCCTATCTTTTTGATAGGCGCGCAACCATGCAGATGATAATTTTATCTGCACAAGATATCCGTATGGCGAATAACCGCACTGGCAGCGGGCAAAGGAGCACAAATGGGACAGATCGTTATTTTGGGGGTGTTTGTTGCAGATACCACTTTTCGGGCGGCGCGTATGCCAAAGATGGGAGAGACCATTTTAGGGGACAGCTTTGTGCTGGGGCCAGGCGGCAAAGGCTCTAATCAGGCGGTTGCGGCTGGCAAGCTGGGCGGGGATGTTAGTTTTATCACGCGTCTGGGCAAGGATGATTTCGCCAAGCTGGCGTTGAAAACATGGCAGGATGCTCAGGTAAAACCCGCCATCATTGAGGATGAAGAAAATAATACAGGGGCTGCCTTTATCTTTGTTGATACAAAAAGCGGGGATAATGCCATCATCATAGCGCCTGGGGCGGCCGGGAAAATCACCCCCGATATCCTGCATCACAACAAAACCCTTATTACAGAAAGCCGGATATTTATGACCCAGCTGGAACAGCCGGTCGAGGTGGCACTGGAAGGGCTGAAACTGGCCAAGGAACATGGCAAAATCACTATTTTGAACCCTGCCCCTGCGGCCAGCCTGCCAGACGAAATCTTCGGGCTATGCGATTATATCACCCCGAATGAGACAGAAACCGAAGCCCTGACAGGCTTGCCGGTACACACCTTGGAAGAGGCAGAAAAAGCAGCTCATGCGCTGGCACAAAAAGGGGTAGGGACACCGATTATCACTATGGGCGCACAAGGGGCATATCTATATGGCCATGGGCTGATACCGGCCTATCATGCCGGCGAGGTGGTGGAAACCACCGGGGCAGGTGATGCGTTTAATGGTGCCCTTGCCACGGCGCTGGCAGAAGGGCAAACCGATATTCAGGCGGTTCATTTTGGCTGTGCGACTTCGGCTATTGCGGTCACACGTGCGGGCGCTGCCCCTTCCATGCCGGCTCGAAAAGAGGTGGAAAAATTTTTGGCCAGCCAAAAGGGCGCGTAACGGCCAAACAGCTTATTTCACGAAGAGTGCATCTTTCTGATTTGCGCAACCGAAATAAAGGCCGACACCAATTCTGTACTGGTCAGGACGTTCAGGACAGCCGGGCCCTTTTGTGCCAGAAAACGCGCAACAGCATCGCTGGCATTTTCCGGCCTGTCGAGGGTTTCTGCCCAGGCCCCGAAAGATCGCGCCCAGGCGGTGAAATCCGGATTTAAAAGTGCAGTAGAGGACACCCGTTCAGGATAGGCTTTTTCCTGATGCAGGCGAATAGTCCCAAAGCTGTGATTATTGGCGATGACCAGCTTGACAGGTGCTTGCCGGGCAACAGCGATGCCCAGCTCATTACCTGTCATCATAATCCCGCCATCCCCGACAAAAGAGATAACCGGTTTTTCCGGTGCACGAAGGGCAGCCGCAATACCGGCTGGTAAACCAAGCCCCATCGCCCCGCCTATCGCCGCCAGCACCTGTTCGCGCCCGCTAAATGGCCATAATAAATGCACCCAGGATGAAAAATTGCCTGAATCCATCGTCAGGATAACCGCATCGCCAAGCTGGGCAGAAAGCGCGTTCACCACATACGAAAAATCCATCCCGTCCCCGGGGGTTTTGGGCGTATAGCTGCAGAAATTTTGCATGAAATCCTTAATTTCCTTCACCCAGCTTGCTCGCCCCTCTGGCATCGTTGGCGCATATTTGGCCAGCGCATCACAGAAATCTGCCGGATGGCTGACAACCCCCAGATGGGTTGGAAAAACGCGTCCAATGACCCGTGCATCATCTGTAATATGAATGATGGGCGCATCCGGGTTTGGCAGGCGCGGCAACTGGTAATTTTGCGTAGGGGTATCGCCAAGGCGCGTACCAAGGGCAATCAGCAAATCATGTTTTTGCAGACAGGCCAGATGGGCAGGCGGTATTTTAAAGCCCAGATGCCCGGCAAATAAATCCGAGCGATTATCGAAAATCTGCTGGTGTTTGAAAGTGGTTGCCACCGGTATCTGATAGGCTTCTGCAAAGGCCTTCAGGGCAGGGCGTGCCTCTAGCGCATCAAAACCGCCGCCGGCAATAATCAGGGGCCGTTCGGCCTGTTCTATCGCCTCTCTAACCTGCTGGACATGGCGCGTATCCACGCCTGAAACAGGCGGCTTTAAAACAGGAAAATTGGGGATATCGGTCTCGGCACAGAGCATATCTTCCATGACAGAGATAATCACCGGGCCTTTGGTCGGGGTCTGTGCATCGCAAAAGGCACGGGAAATGGTTTCAGATAATTTATCCGGATTGGACACTTCAAAAACAGATTTGGCTATATGGCCAAACATGGCTGTGTAATCGACTTCCTGAAAACTGCCACGCCCGCGTTCATGTTCAGCCACCTGGCCGACAAAAATCACCAGCGGCACCCCATCCTGTTCAGCCAGATGGGCGGCGATAGAAACATTGGTTGCCCCGGGCCCGCGGCTGACAAATACCACGCCCGGCTTTCTGGTCAGCTTGGCATCTGCTACCGCCATAAACCCTGCCCCGCCTTCATGACGACAGGTCACCACATCTATTCGCGTTTCTTCATACAGGCTGTCCAGTACCGCAAGATAGCTCTCGCCCGGAACCAGAAACAGGCGGTCAACCCCATGTTCGCACAAGGTATCTACCAGAATATCTGCCGCACGCTTCGGCTTTGAGGCAGATGGCTTAGTCGACATATTCTCTTAATTTAACCTCATCTTCGTCGGGGATGGGATCGCGGGTCAGCTGATCTCCCTTATGGCTTGTCAGCCAGAAAGTGATAATCATCACAAAGGTTAATCCGAATAATACAGATGCCCACATAACAAAATTTGTGACATGAAATACCGCATTACCTGCGATATATCCCACCGGGATTAACAGCGCGCATACCAGCCAATGCAAGGGCTTGCCAATAAAGATTTGTCTTATCATGTTTGATACCCCACGGTTTGTATCCGTCTTTGCATGACCAAAACGGAGGAAACAACCAGACCGGCTATACAGAAATAATAGCTCGGCATACCGCCAAGTATGATGTTGGGCGGTAATAACAGCCCGAGCGCGCCAACCAGCAACCCAAGACGCTGGAAAGACGGTAATCGGCCGCGATACCAGCCTTCCATAGCCAGTGATAACACCCATAAACCCGTCAGCGCCTGAACCGCAGAAATCGTGGTCAGCCATAAAGGCCCTACAAACAGCAGAGACGGATTATAGACAAAAATCAGCGGGGCAAGATATTTGGCAATCCCGACCCTGGTTGATTCCAGTGCCGTTGCCATAGGCGGCGTTTTGGCAATTGCCGCCGCCGCAAAAGAGGCCAGCGCAACCGGCGGGGTAATAGTGGAAACCACGCCAAAATAAAAGGCAAACATATGGGCAGCTATCGGCTCTACCCCTGCCTTAATCACCGCTGGCACAATCAGCGCGGCCACGGTGATATAAACAGCTGTTGTGGTAATGCCCATCCCCAGAATAATGGCCGCTACCCCGGTCAGGGCAAGCAGCATCAGCAAATTGCCACCTGATATTTCGATCACCGATTGGGTAAATTTCAATCCTAGCCCGGAAACAAACACCGCCCCGATAATCAGACCCGCACAGGCACAGGCAATCGAGACAGCCACAGTTGCCCGAATACCGCTTTCAATAGCCGCCATTATATCGACCGGGCTCAGACGGGTTTCTGCACGAATAAAGCTGAGGCCAATAAGCGCCACAATGCCAAAAAAGGCTGCACGCATAGGCGTATAGCCAAGCAATAGCATGACCACCAACACAACAAGCGCCAGTAAAAGATACCAGCCGCGTTTAAATACCTCGGCAAAATTGGGCAGATTGGCTTTGGACAGCCTGCCCACCCCTTCTTTTTCTGCCTCCAGATGCACCATAAAATAAATGGTCGCGAAATAGAGCAGCGCCGGAATGGCGGCGGCGATAATGATTTGCGTGTAAGGCACACCTAGAAATTCGGCAATAATAAAGGCCGCCGCGCCCATAATTGGCGGCGTGATCTGACCGCCTGAGGAAGCACAAGCCTCTACCGCTGCGGCAAATTTTGGCCGATAACCAACCTTGGACATCAATGGAATGGTAAACGAGCCGGTGGTTACCACATTGGCAACAGCCGATCCCGATACCGTACCCATAAAGCCTGAGGCCACCGCCGCTGCCTTGGCAGGCCCGCCGATACGATGACCGGTTAACGATACGGCCAGCTCGATAAAAAAGCGGCCGGCATTGGTGCGAATAAGAAGCGCACCAAAAATAATAAACAGCGTGATATAGGTCGCACAGACATATAACGGAATGCCGAAAATACCGTCCGAGCTCATAAATAAAGTATCAATAAATTTGCCAAAACGCACAGGCGGGCCATAGAACAGGCCAAAAAAGTGATTGGCAAAGAGCGCGTGGATCATGAAAAATGACGTTATTGCCACCATCGCCCAGCCAACTGCCCGGCGCGTTGCTTCAAGAATACATAAAATCAGGATACCGCCAACAATCAGATCAGGCAGCTCTTTCTCGCCATAGCGCATATGAAAGGCATCAATATCCCATAACGTCCAAATCTGGACAAAGAAAACAGCGCAAATAATGACCAGATCAATCAATGCACCCAGTTTATTCGCGCCCGTTCTCAGGGGCTCGGTAACCGATGTGCGCATCAGCGGATACATCATAATTGCCAAAACCAGCATGGCACTTAGATGAATAGAGCGGAAAGAACGCCCCTCAGGCGGGCCAAATACCGCAACAAAAATATGATAGAGGCCAAGACCAACAGAAATAAGCGCGCCAAAAATTAAAACAAGCTGAACCGGGCCAAGTTGGCGCGGGGCAACCAGTAAACGTTCAAAAAATCCGGGTAATCTTTTTTCTTCCGGCAGACTGAATGGCACATCATTTGGTGATGCCTTGTCGGTCATTTTATCCTCCCCTATGACCCTTCCTACTTTGCCGGATCCGGCCTCTTATGAAAATATTTTAAAGACCGGATCCGTTTGTCATGTTTTATTTGAGGAGACTTTTAAGAGGTTTTTACGCCCAGCTCTTCATAGCACTTCTTTGCACCAGGATGCAGAGGCGCACCCATACCATCAAGAGCATTTTCCAGCTTCACATTATTCCAGACGGACTTCACTTCAGCAAAAGTCGCGTGGTTTGCCCAGAATACTTTACACATATTATAGACCAGCTCATCAGGCAGGTCGGCATTCACCACCATGCTGACAACAATCCCCAGAGTATTCAAATCTTCGGTCACACTCTTGTAAACGCCCTTTGGCATTTTACCAGGAATAAAGCCCGGATTTGCGTCGATGATTTCGTTCATCTTAGCTTCTGACAGGCCAATAAAACGAATGCCAGGGCTGGTTTCCAGCTCCAGGAATGAGGCTTGTGGCATATTGGTTGCTGCCATAAACACATCTGCCTGACCATCTTTCATCAGCGCAATGGATTCAGTATAGGCCACATGATGCACAATACCGCCATTGGCTTTGATAGAATCAAATGAAATACCATAAGACTTCAGAATGGCTTCAGCAAAAGCTGTCCCTGTCCATTGTGCCTTACCGGGTGAAATTTTTGCACCTTTCATATCTGCAAAAGTTTTGATGCCGCTATCGGCGCGCGCGGCCACCTGGAACATGGATGGGTAAAGGGTTGCAAAGTGACGCACATTCTTTTGTGGTTTATCAAATTTACCCTTGGCATTAAATCCGTTTGCGGTGGTATGGCCATAAGAGAAACCTACTTCCGCATCACCGCCATTAACGGCTTTAATGTTGGAGATACCGCCGCCTGAGGTATTAGAGGTGGCTATTCCGGGGATCTCGTCTTGCATCACTTGCATGATTTTTGCCCCGAGCGGATACCATGACCCCCCGGATGGGCCAGATACCATACGCACAAATGTATCTGCACTTGCACCTGTAGCAACCAGCACGGCTGCCGAGGCAGCCAGCATTGTAAATAACTTCTTCATGAAATTTCCTCCCATTTCAATATTTAAACATTTCATAACCCATGGTTATTCATATCTAAAATGATGCATGAAATTTTTCATAGCCGTCAATGCTGTTATCACTTTTGTTTATCAAACAATGGAAAGTTATGCATTGCAGAAGGAACAAAAGGAAATTTATATGCCCGCTATCACGCAAATTTTGGCGCGCGTTTTTCCAGAAAGGCTGTAATGCCTTCACGGGCATCTGCACTGCCAAGGGCGGTGGCGACAATATGGGCTTCGTCTTCGAGCTGTGCCCTAAGCGGGCTTAGGCGGGCAGACCCTATCAGCGCTTTGCCCATCGCCAGCGCCTGGGCAGGGCCATTTGCCAGCCTTTCTGCCATTTTTATTGCAGCGGCAACCGCCTCGCCCTTTGGCGTAACCTCATTTACCACGCCTAGCTCATAGAGCCGTTTGACCGGCATCTTATCACCGGTAAAGACCATTTGTGCAATAAGCCAGCGCGGGATAGCTTCGGCCATAAAAGGGGTCATACCGCCATCCGGCGTGATCCCGATTTTAACATAAGCTGCCATAAAAAATGCCTCTTCTGCGGCATAAATCATATCACAGGCCAGTGCCAGACCGACCCCTGCCCCGGCGGCACCGCCTTCAACCGCCGCGATAATCGGCAACGGACAGGCACGCATCAGCAGAATCATTTTATTAATTTTATCGACAGTGCCTCTGCGCTGATCATATGCGCTTTGGGAACGTTTTTTTAATCCGTCCAGATTGCCGCCAGAACAGAAAAAGCCCTCTGCCCCACTTAAAATAATCACCCGCCCCTTATCCAGAGAGGGATCGATATTTTCCAGCAATTCAATAAAACCATCGATAAAGCCGGCAGATAACGAGTTTTTCGAGCCGGGATTATTGTTAATCACCTGCAAGACAGGCCCGTCTGAGCGAATAATGATTGTGGATTGAGACATGAGCTTTTTCCTTTATCCGGAGGCCTTTAAGCAGAAAGGCGCATCATCTGTTTTAAATGATAATCGCTATCGCCCAGATAATGGTCAATCATTGTCAGGCGTTTGGCATAATGGGCGATATCAGTCTCCCAGCACATCGCGATACCACCATGCAGCTGAACGGTTTCCTCGGCAACAAGTTTGCCTATCCGACCGGCCAGATTTTTCGCAGCAGAGATATGTTTATCGCGGATATCGGACGGAGAAAAAAGATGGGCAGCTGCCAGCATGGTAGCAGAGCGGGTTTGCTCAATCTCCATCAACAGATCAACCAGCCGGTGCTGTATCACCTGAAACGAGCCAATAGAGCGGCCAAATTGCTTGCGGGTTTTAACATATTCAATGGTGGCATCTTTCATCACATCCATCAGCCCTACCGCCTCGGCCGATAAACATAGCGCCCCGGCGGCCGCAGTCTGGGCAAGGATATCCCCGCCATTTTCTGTAATACAGCTGGCAGGTACATTTTCCAGCCAGATATCGGCTGCCAGCTGGGCATCAATAGTTTGATAAGAGCGCAATTTCAGCCCTTCTGCCCTGCCATCCACCAGGAACAGGCCAATGCCATCACCGCCCCCTTCTATTTTTCCAGAAACCACCAGATGGCTGGCATCGCTTGCGCCCAGCACAACCGCCTTATGCCCCGATAGCTGATAGTGCCCGCCCTCAACAGGCGTTGCCTTTGTATCGGCATAGTGAATATCATAGCGCGATTCTGCCTCGCTGATGGCCAGTGCCAAACGCGATTTACCCGCCCCAACTTCGGCCAAAAGGGCGCTATATTTTTGTGTATCTTCCAGCCATAAGGGCATGGCTCCCAAAATTGCGGTCGATAAAAAAGGGGCATTGACCAGATGTTTGCCAAGCAATTCAAACACCAGCATGAAATCAAGGCCCTCACCGCCCAGCCCGCCTGCCTCGGCTGGCAGCAAGGCTTCTATAAGCCCCAGCTCGGCTGCTTCCTGCCAGAAGCCGGCATCATTGGCCAAATTCTGATCGCCGCCCTTGATAATCTTCCGGGCAGAATCAGCATTTTGCAAAAACCTGTCTATGCTGGCACCCAGCAGGCTACGTTCTTCGGAAAGGTTAAAATCCATCTCAGTCGTCTCCGGCTATAGTCCCAACACAGTTTTGGCAACAATATTTTTCTGAATCTCGTTTGACCCGCCATAGATAGATAATTTCCGTAAATTAAAATATTGGCGGGCAAGCGGCATGGCATCTTCCGGGCCGATAGGCGGCTCGTTATAGCCCTCATCAAATTGTTCAGAAATATAGGGACAGGCATAAGGCCCAACGGCCTGACGTAATAATTCAGAAATGCGCTGGCGAATTTGCGTGCCTTTAATTTTTAAAAGCGAGCTTTCCGCAGACGGGGCTTTGCCTGCCCCTGCTGCAGATACAGTGCGCAAATTAAACATATCCATCGCCATCAGATCAATCTCGACCTCTGCCAGCCTGGCGGCAAAAAGCGGGTCTTTTGCCAATGGCTGACCGCCTTCTTTTTGCCGATGTGCCAGCGATTTCAGATGCGAAAGCAATTGCTTGGAATAGCCCACCCCGGCAATGCCGGTACGCTCATAGGTCAATAGGTATTTTGCGTATGTCCAGCCTTCATTTTCTGCCCCGACCAAATTTTCGGCCGGAACTTCAACATCGGTCAGCCAAACTTCATTGACCTCATGTTCGCCATCCAGTGTATAAATAGGCCGCACTTCAATACCCGGG
>JAURQT010000087.1 GCA_030835985.1 Alphaproteobacteria bacterium | reverse complement strand
GGCAGAAGGGCAGATTCCCACGCGTTACTCACCCGTGCGCCACTCTATAAATAGCGTTCGACTTGCATGTGTTAAGCATGCCGCCAGCGTTCGTTCTGAGCCAGGATCAAACTCTCAAGTTAGATTGACCTGAATGCTGGTTAAACCAGCTTTCGGTTAGGTGCCTACCTTAAGTATTCATCCATGAGCTAAGCGAAATTGAATTACTTCAATTTCAATAGTGATTCATTTCAGGTATTCGTTAAGGCGGACTTGTTTTTATACAAGACGACATCAACAGACATCGCCGCCCACGAATCCCTTTCATAACAGACTAACAATTTCAAACATCGCTTCCGACATGCCAGATGCCCATCTTCATAAAAGATGAAGCATTTTTTACATGACGGATAACCTCGCCCGCTGAAGAGCAGCGAGTTTGGGGGTTATATGCTGGCTTTCATCCAGTGTCAAACCCAAAAATGAAAAAAATGTGAATTTTTTTTGATTTCTGCATTTTACCCCAAAAACCTCTATCGAAAACCGCGCTATTCAAGGGGTTTTGCCCCTTATATCACATCATTATAATATTATGCGCCTTCTCGTAGCTGGCAGAGGTATAAAAAGACATCCCTACTTGCATAAATGAAACAGGAAACCTGCTTTACTTACACGACCACATTTTTATCATCCAAACCCGCAAAAGCGAATCATCCCGGCTAATCATAAAACAAAATCCGCAAAACAGATGACCAGTTAAACAATTTTCCGGCAACAAAACTTTCTTATATCCGTGGATATAGGTTGTGCCTGACAAACTGCTTTTCTTTTCAGCCGGATGATCATCTTACCATTTTTTTACCAGCCAATCCAGCCTTTCGGGCAATTTGGTGCAGTTTATGCATGGCAAAAATAGTTTGACGCTCGAAAAATAGGTAAGTAATGATGTGGATAGAAAGCAATTTGCAGAGATTTTTTGTAAAAAAAATTCAAGGAATGCAACTAGCTGTACAGAAAAACTTCGATTCAAACCTTAATTGTATAAATAAAATTAATTTAGAATTTTTGAATAATATGATGTCACCCGCTTTTTTTACCAAACCGAATTTGCGTCCGCGAATCACATTATCGCACGGGCTATCGGTTGCGGTAATAGCGACTGTCTTATCCCTGGCATCCCCTTTGGTGTTGGATAACACCGCCCGCGCTGCCAATAGCGCAACGGTAAAAATCACTCCGACGCAAAGCAGCCCTGTGCCGCTCCAGCCCTCTATTTTTCCATCTGCCCCTGCAAAACAAGCAACAGCAGATGATTTCATAGATGCCTTTGATGGCAATGACGGGCGATTGGCTCTGCCACGTGCGCGCCCTGATTATGCCGCGACACTTGGCGGCATGAAGGTAGAGATACAAACACCCTCTGCCCGCCCCAGCATGGAAGATATTTTGCCTCACGCCACTGCTGATATTCAGCAAATGGTTCAGCGTGAGGCCGGCCAGCGCATCAGCAAGATATTTGACTTAACCCTTTCCAGTGGCGAGACATTAGCCAAATTGCTGAAAAAGGCAGATTTCACCAATCAGGATATCGCATCGGTATCGAATGCGCTGACAGGCAGGATTGATCTGCGCCGCCTGCAAATCGGTACGCGCTTTACCGCTGCTCTTGATACAGAAGGTCAGGCGGTTGCCTTGCAAGTGCATCTGCCCCGCAACAGCCAAAAGACAGGCGCATTTAAAAATGTCTTTTTAGACCATTATGTGATTCGCCATGACGGCATTACAGACCCGGAAGTAAAGGGCTGGCAATCCATACGCGCGATTCGGCCGATTGAGCTGCGTTCTGTTCATGCGGGCAACGAGATCAGCCTGTCTCTTTATGAGGCGGCAAAAGAAGTGCAAATCCCGCTGGAAGTGCTGGATGAATTTGTTCGGGTGATGAGCTTTTCGGTGGATTTCCAGCGCGAGGTGCAATCCGGCGATCAGTTTGAGCTGATTTATGATAGCGCTATCGATAAATTGACAGGTAAGCGGCTATCGACTGACAGCCTGGAATATGCCGGCATTGTCCTGTCTGGCAAAAAGATGGGCTTTTATCGATTTGTGCATCCAAATGGCAAGGAAGGCTGGTATGACCGCAATGGCGAATCAGCGGTGCGCACGCTGATGCGCACGCCGGTAAATGGCGCACGGCTCAGTTCCGGCTTTGGTATGCGCCGCCACCCGGTCACCGGATATAGTGCGATGCATAAGGGGCTGGATTTTGCTGTACCAAAAGGCACGCCTGTTTTAGCCGCCGGTACCGGGCATATTGAATTTGCCGGCTGGAATGGCAGCTATGGCAAATATATCCGCATCCGTCATAATTCCACCTATAAAACGGCCTATGCCCATTTATCCGGCCTGGCAGCAGGGATACGAAATGGCTATCAGGTTCAGCAAGGCGAGGTTATCGGCTATGTTGGCTCGACAGGCCGCTCAACTGGCCCGCATTTGCATTACGAGATTTTGGTGAATAACAGAAAGCTGAACCCGCTGACGGTCAAACTTCCTACCGGACAGGGGGTGCCTGCTGATCTGATGCCGAGCTTCAACGCACAGGTCATAGCGGTGGAATCAAAAATGCGGGACAGCATTACACCGCGCTATGCGGGGGTAAGCTTGCAACAGGCCAGCCTGTCGCGCTAGTCTGCCGGGCGATATCCCTATTGAAAAACGCCCAATATCATGATGACAGACCCTTATTTACAAAAAGATAACCAGATAGAGCTGGCCGAGATATGGCGCTTTCCGGTAAAGGGCTTTGTTGGCGAGAGACTGGAAGAAATTGAGGCCGTTGAAAACAGCCTTTTGCCCCATGACCGGGCATTTGCCCTGACCACTGGCCATCCGCTTACCCATGAAAAACTGGCCGAAGGCTGGCTGGCAAAGCGGCATTTTATACAATTGCTGCGCGAGGAGAGATGTGCAGAATTTGCCTTTCGTCTGACAGATACCGGCCAGTGCCTCAGCCTGTATCACAAAGGCAAAAAGATGGCCGAAGCCCCGATAGAAGACAGGGCCAGCCTGTCTAAAGCTCTTTATGATTTTATGCCGGATGCCTTTACCAGCCAGCCCATTCTTAGCCAGTTGGCAAAAGGCGGCTATAGCGATACATCTGCCCCCTGGATAACCTTGGGGGGCAGGGCTTCTTTAGAGGCCTTTGCGCGCCTGACAGGCACAGAAACCAGCGCCAGCCGATTTCGGCTAAATCTTATCCTTGCCACCGATACAGCCTTTATCGAACAAGGCTGGGCAGGAAAAATCATAGCCATAGGTGATGTGCATCTGGAAATCATTGAACCTGTCGGGCGATGCGGCGCGATTTCTGTCAATCCACAAACCGGCCAGCGCGAACGTGATTATCTGCCGGAAATGGAACAGGCCTGGGGGCATACAGATTTAGGGATGTTTGCCCGTATCTGTCAGGGCGGGGTGTTGCGGTGCGGCGACGCCCTGACGATAGATAGCCTGGAAATTAATAGATAGCCTGGAGATCAATAGATAGCCTGACGATAAAAGAATAGCGGCCAGAGCCGCTATATCTTTCTCATCACCATAAAAGCTGGAAGCTGGCCTGCTTTACGCTACCGCCTCGGAGGCATCATCGCTTTCCGGGCTATCGCCCTCTTCTGATGCGTGTGTTTTTTTGCTGGCACGCGGCTTACGCGTACGCCCTGCAGAAACCACCTTTTTTACACCCATTGCAGCATCTTCGTCCGATAGATCTTCTGCTGCAATTTCTGTTTTCGTTTCATCTGTTTCTTCTGGCGGATTTTCTGGTGAATTTTCTGGTGAATTTTCTGGCGACACACCCTCATCCAGATTATCATCGCCTGAACCATTTACATCGCGGCGGCGCGATTGCTGGCGTTCATCATGGGCTTTGCGCTGTTGTTCTGCTGCCTGCAAAATAGATTGATGGATGCGGTAATAATGATCGGCAAACTGGGCAAAGGCTTCGGCGGAAATACGCTCGCCAGCGGCATTTGCATCATGGGCAAGCGCGGTATATTTTTCAAATAATTGCTGGGCATTACCCCGCAACCGGCCTTCCGGCCCATTTGAATCGAACGTTGTGTTCCGATTGAAATTAACCTGATTATGACCACCATTGCGGCGACCACGCCCTCTGGAACGTTTGGAATTCTGACCTTGGTTATGTCTCATAAATAATCCATATTCACAAATTCAGCCTTTGGCCGAGTTTGGTATTTCATTTTGATGGAAAATCGTAACCTAGCGCATTATGCGGTGTTTTTGGTTACTCTCCTCTGTTTGAACATGTACGCGCCAATAGTGCAAGAAAAAACTGTATTATTTTGCCACAGCAAGGCATCTTTCAACCCCTGCTAGGTCTTTATAAATCTGTTTGACTGTCAATCCTGCCTGTTCGGCGATATCGCTCACCGCCTCAATCTGGCCATATCCAACTTCCAGAAAGGCCTGTCCCTTATCTGCAAGAATAGCGCCAATTTGGGGCAGTAAGGTGCGATAGGCGGCCAGACCATCTGCCCCGGCATAAAGCCCGAGAGCCGGATCATGCAAGCGCACCTCATCTGAAAGGCTGTCATCATTTTCACAAATATAGGGCGGGTTGGACAGGATCAGGTGAAAGGGCTGTGATATTCCCTCTGCCCAACTGCCGATAGATATATCTGCCCGCCCTGCCAGACCGAGCGATGCGGCATTTGCCCGCGCCTGTGCCACTGCCTGCGGGGCGATATCTATCCCCTGCCCTGTTGCCCCTTTCAGCTCGGATAAAAGTGCCAGCAATAAACATCCCGACCCGCATCCCAAATCCAGCACGCTAAGGGCCTGGATATCCGATAAGGCTGTTCTGGCATAGGCCAGCGCGGCCTCTATCAGCGTTTCGCTATCGGGGCGCGGATCCAGCGTGGCATCATTTAAATAAAAATCCAGCGACCAGAATTCACGCTTGCCTCGCATCCGGCTTATCGGCAGACCTTTATTGCGCTGCCTGATTAATCTTGCCAGCCGGGCTTCCTGTTCCGGGGTCAGGGTTATATTCTGATGGCTCATTATCGGCTGATCGTGCCCGGCCGCCAACCCAACCAGCCAGCGCGCATCCAGCTTGCTATCGGTGTCCAGTGCAGCTGTTACCGCCCGAAGGAGCGGGCGCGCAGACCCCGTCATGGCCTATTCCTCATTATCCCCGGCGGCAAGGCGGGCAGCCTGATCTTCAGATGCCAGCGCCTCTACCACCTCATCCAGCGCCTCGCCATTCAGGATTTTATCCAGCTTGTATAACGTTAGATTAATGCGGTGATCGGTAACCCGCCCTTGCGGAAAATTATAGGTACGGATGCGCTCGGATCTATCGCCTGATCCCACCTGACCCTTGCGCGAGGCGGCACGCTCTGCCTGTTGACGCGCACGTTCTGCATCATATAGGCGGGCGCGCAGAATTTTCATCGCCTTTGCCCGGTTTTTATGCTGGGATTTTTCATCCTGCTGGCTGACCATAATGCCGGTGGGCAGATGGGTAATGCGCACCGCTGAATCGGTTGTGTTTACCGATTGCCCGCCTGGCCCGGATGCCCGAAACACATCAATGCGCAAATCGCTTTCATTGACCTCGATATCCACATCCTGAGCTTCCGGCAACACCGCCACCGTTGCCGCAGAGGTATGAATACGCCCGCCCGCTTCGGTTTCAGGTACACGCTGGACACGGTGTACCCCTGATTCATATTTCAATCTGGCAAATACATCCTGACCAGAGATATTGGCGGTTGCCTCTTTATAGCCGCCTATGCCGGTTTCTGAAATTTCCATCACTTCAAAGCGCCAGCCATGCTGGGTAGCAAAACGCTGATACATGGAAAACAAATCAGAGGCAAATAAGGCAGCCTCATCCCCGCCTGTCCCGGCACGCACTTCCAAAATCGCGTTTCTGGAATCATCTCTATCTTTTGGCAGTAGCAGTAATTTCAGCTTTAGCTCGGCCTCTTCTTGTTTGTCGCTCAGCTCGTCAATTTCCATGCGCGCCATTTCGGCCAGTTCAGCATCCGCCCCTTCATCTTCCAGGATTTGCCGAGCCTGTTCCAGATTATCCATTAGCTCATGCAGATAGCTTGCCTGTTCGGCGACCGGGCGGATCTCTGCCAGCTCGCGCGATAATTTGGTCAGCTCTTCTGTATCTATTTGTCCTGAAGACAGTCTTTGCTCGATTTCATCGCGCCGTCCCAGCACTTTTTTTATATTGGCAACAATACTCATCTTCCAGATTGAACCCTTCTTTAACGCTGTTGTGCCAGCCAGTTGCCAAGTACAGAAATTTCCACTTCTGTTTGCGTGCCATCTTGCATATTACGCAAGCTGACACAATTTCGGCCTAGCTCATCTGCCCCGGCGATAAGGGCAAATCTGGCGCCCAGCTTGTTCGCAGCCTTCATCTTTTTCCCCATATTCCCGGACAGCATGGAAACCACATGATAGCCATCTGTGCGCAACTGGCATCCGAGCGCGAATATTGCGGCTTCTGCGCTTTGTTCTGCTGCCAGCAGCACCAGATCCGGTACAGGTTGTGCCTGTTCTTCACCCAGCAAGGCCAGCCGTTCAATACCGGCCGCAAACCCGACCGCTGGCAATAACGGCCCGCCCAGGCTTTGCGCCAGGCCATCATAACGCCCGCCGCCCAGCACTGTGCCTTGCGCGCCCAGCTGATCGGTAATAAATTCAAACGCTGTATGGCTGTAATAATCCAGCCCTCGCACCAAAAACGGATCATCCACCCAGGCGATAGAGGCGGCCTGCAAGGCTTCTTTTACCGCCTCAAAATGGGTCTGTGCCGCCGGGGTCAGATAGCGATGTAATTGCGGGGCATCTTGCAAAATATCCTTATCGCTGGCTGATTTGGTGTCCAGTATCCGCAAGGGGTTGGTATCCAGCCGGCGCTGGCTATCTTCGGACAGGTCATTTCGATAGGCTTCCAGATACGCAATAAGGGCGGTGCGGTAAGCCTGTCTGCTGTCGCTATCGCCCAGCGTATTGAGATGTAAAACGGTTTGTTCCAGCACGCCCAGAGATTTTAGAATATGCACCCCGCAGGCAATAATCTCGGCATCCCCAAATGGACTGGCAGGGCCTATCAGCTCGCAGCCTATTTGATGGAATTGCCGCATCCGGCCTTTTTGCGGACGCTCATATCGGAACATGGGCCCTGCGTAAAACCAGCGCTGGGGCAGGCTTTGTGTCAGCCCGTTGGAGATAATGGCCCGCATCGCAGACGCTGTGCCTTCCGGGCGCAATGTCAGGCCTGTCCCGCCCCTGTCTTCAAAGCTGTAGGTTTCTTTTGCCACCACATCGGAACTGGCGCCAAGCGGACGGCTAAATACTTCGGTAAATTCAAACATGGGTGTGGCCATTTCGGCATAGCCAAATTGTGCGGCCCCCTGTTTAGCCGTTTCAATGACATGATTATGTTTGGCCTTATCTGCGGGAAGCAGATCGCTGGTACCGCGAACAGGCTGAATAATATCCATTGTTACTTTTCCTGAATTCAGACGCTCAAAGCCACTTGCTGTCTGATATGTTTCTTTATGACTGCACCGCCTCTTCGGGGGGCATTTTTTCTACATGTTCTTCTACCAGACGCACGACATGTTCGACAATATCTTCGTTGGTCAGCCGGTGATGCGCCAGCCCGGAAATATAGACCTGATGATTATCCTTGCCGCCGCCGGTAATGCCGATATCTGTCTCTCTTGCCTCGCCAGGGCCATTTACCACACAGCCGATAATCGATACGCTGAGGGGTCTGTTGATATGTTCCAGCCTTTCTTCAATTTCCTGTACAGTAGCGATCACATCAAATTGCTGGCGGGCACAAGATGGACAGGAAATCACCGTCACGCCGCGCCGCCTTAGCCCCAGTGATTTCAGCATTTCATAGGCTACCCGCACCTCTTCGGCCGGATCAGCTGAAAGCGATACACGGATGGTATCGCCAATGCCTGCCCATAAAAGATTGCCCAGCCCGATCGCAGATTTCACTGTACCGGAGCGCAGTCCCCCTGCTTCGGTAATGCCAATATGAAGCGGGCAATCTATCGCCTCTGCCAATTGCTGATAGGCGGCAACTGCCAGGAAAATATCCGAAGCCTTTACCGATATTTTGAACTCATGAAAATCCAGATCCTGTAAATGCCGGGCGTGCTCCAATGCCGATTCTACCAGCGCTTCGGGGCAAGGTTCGGCATATTTTTCCAAAAGATGCTTTTCCAGCGATCCGCCATTTACCCCGATACGCATGGAACAGCCATTATCACGTGCCGCGCGCACCACTTCGGCCACCCGTTCCGGCTTGCCAATATTGCCAGGATTAATGCGCAGGCACGCCGCCCCTGCCTCGGCCGCTTCCAGTGCGCGGCGATAATGAAAATGAATATCGGCGACAATCGGTACCGGGCTGAATTTACAAATTTCGCGCAAAGCTACGGTGCTATCTTCATCCGGACAGGATACCCGCACAATATCTGCCCCTGCTTCGGCAGCGCTTTCAATTTGCGCCAGCGTGGCCTTGATATCTGTGGTCAGGCTGTTGGTCATGGTTTGCACAGAAATAGGCGCATCGCCGCCAACCGCAACAGAGCCGACATATATTTTGCGGCATTTGCGTCTGTCTATCTGTCTGTAGGGTCTTAAGGCCTGTGCATTCATCTGCCCTTGCGCTCCTTAATCTTTTGCCCAGCAAATATCTGCTGTAATTTGTTGTACTGTTTTTGGCTATATTTGACCAGCGACGCTGGCTATATCATGGCTAAAAATATAGACGCCCGCGCCTGCTTTTGCAGCAGCTGTACGCGCCACGACTAAATATAGGGCTAATAATTTGAAGCGAAACTGAATTGGGACAGGCTGTCACGATTTAGCGCTAAATCGCGGATAATTTCGCCAACCTTGCCAATTTGCACGGCTTGCTGATCGCCAACGGCCAGGCGAATACCGCCTGCATTTCCAGTACTCAGAAATAAGTCTGTATCCGCAGTGGTAACAAACTGATCGCCCTTTCGCAGTAATTTACTGACTACAATTTCGCCATTGGATTTGGCGATTTCTATCCAGGATGTGGCCGACGCAGAAATAATAATCTCTGACATGGGCGCGCGCGAAAGCGCCTGGGCAGCTGTACCGCCAAGAGAGGGTTTGCTTGCCTGCAGGGGTGCAGGCGCTATTTCTGGCTGGATGGGCGCTTGTGCCACGGTTTGTGCGGCTGGCCGCAAGGTAATGTCCGGCGCCGTAGCGGCCTTGGCTATCTGTGCCGTTTCAATGGGCGCTGCACCTGTCTGGCCAGCCTCAGCGGGTACGGGCGCTAATTTTTTGTCTTCTGCAACCGCTTGTTCGGCGATTACAGTAACCGGTTTTTCCACGGCTGCTGGCTGGTCAGGCGCGCCAACAGGTATCGCTGCAACATTTTCTGCTTGCAGGTTTTTTCCATCAGCAGGCTCGGTTGTCAGGATTTCAGGGCCCACCGCTTCGGTTTGATCAAAGCGATTTAGATCCCCTGCTGCCCCGTCTTCCAGACTGGCAACCTGCTGGGTTGGCGGGACATCCTCTTGCAGAAAATTCCAGCCAATATAGCCGGCAAGACCTGCTACCACAACAAACATCGCCACCATGCTGCCAGCCATTTTTGGCACAAGAGCCTGAACCGGGAATTTATATTCAGGCTTGGCCAGAACCGGGTTAACACTTTGCTTATAGGCATCGATAAGGGGTTTGGAATCCAGCCCCACCACTTTGCAATAATTACGAATAAAGCCCGGTATATAGGCCATGCCTGGCAGGCTTTCAAAATCATTGGCTTCAAGGGCGGTAATATGGCTTTTGGTAATGCGGGTCATCTCGGCGATTTGGATAATAGAAAACCCTGCCTCTACGCGGGCATCGCGTAAAAGTTTTCCTATTTCATCCGCTACCAGAGCTTCATCGTTCCGAACACTGTTTTTTATCATAATAACAACCCATTAATCATCAGCGCACACTTCCACCTATGATTCGCTTACCGTAAAAACGACGCAAATACCACAAAAAACAGTAAAAAATGCCCTTTTTTCGCGAATTTTTGAATATTCTGCGCCTTTTTAGCCCGAATTACCCCTATCAGGCATCTTCCAGGCCAAAGGCATCATGCAGGCTACGCACCGCAAGCTCGGTGTAATCTGCATAGATCAGCACCGAGATTTTAATCTCGGAAGTAGAGATTACATGCAGATTGATGCCTTTTTCCGCCAGGACAGAAAACATCGTTTTTGCAATGCCGGGTTGAGAGCGCATCGCTGTCCCGATGATAGAAATTTTTGCCACATTCGGGTCAAAAACAATATCTTTATATTCCAGCTTTGCCTCTATGGATTTCAGGCAATTTACTGCCTTATCCACATTCAGCGCACCAACAGAAAAGGTGATATCCGTGCGGCTTTTATCCGGCGAGGCGCTTTGCACAATCATATCGACATTAATATGGCTTTCTGCCAGCGCTTCAAAAATGGTTGCCGCAATGCCCGGCTTGTCCGGCAAGCCAACAAGGGTGACCTTTGCCTCGTCCCGGCTATAGGCAATCCCGCTTATTTTCTGTTTTTCCATCTCATTATCCTCATTAACAACCATTGTGCCCGGCTCATTTGTAAAGCTGGAGCGCACCTGAAGATTCACATTATGGCGCATCGCCATTGCAACAGACCGTGTTTCCAGTACTTTTGCCCCCGCAGAGGCCATTTCCAGCATCTCTTCAAAGGTAACATGATTAAGCTTTCTTGCTTTTGGCATAATGCGCGGGTCGGTGGTATAGACCCCGTCCACATCGGTATAGATATCGCATCT
>JAURQT010000086.1 GCA_030835985.1 Alphaproteobacteria bacterium | reverse complement strand
CAGATTTCGTCTAGCCGGGCAATTTTTCGTGCCTCTCTGGCAATATGCAGATGCCCCTGATGGGCAGGGTTGAACGAGCCGCCCATCACCCCTATACGGCGTGAATACCGATAGCCTGGAAGGGCTGCCATCTGGTGGCGCCTATGGGATTTAGGGGCGGGTCTGTCCATGTCCGCGCACAATATATTTAAAACTGGTCAGCTGGTTTGCCCCAACCGGGCCTCTGGCATGCAGACGGCCTGTGGCAATGCCAATTTCCGCCCCCATGCCAAATTCTCCGCCATCGGCAAACTGGGTAGAGGCATTGGCCATCACAATCGCACTATCTATGGCGGCAAAAAACGCTTCCTGCTCGGCTATATCCTCAGAAAGGATGCTTTCTGTATGGCCAGAACCATAGCTCTGGATATGGCGACAGGCTTCAGGCAGGTCTGCTACTGTCTTTATCGCAATAATGGGGGCCAGAAACTCGCACCCCCAATCTTTTGGCGTGGCCGCTATCACGCCCGGGTGCAGGGCGGCAATTTCTGTACTGCCGCGCACCTCGCACCCCGCTTCTATCAGGGCGGTCACCACCTCGCGCCCGATTGTCTCTGTCGCCTGTTTTTCAATTAAAATCGTTTCAGCCGAGCCGCAAATCCCTACCCGCCGCATTTTGGCATTGAGCGCGATATCCACCGCTTTTTTAAGATCTGCCCTGGCAGAGATAAACAAATGGCAGATCCCTTCCAAATGGGCAAAAACAGGCACGCGTGCATGTTCTTGTACCCGTTGCACCAGCCCCTTGCCGCCGCGCGGCACTATTACATCTATCTTGCCGCTGGCGCCCAGCATGGCATCTACTGCCAGACGGTCAGAGGTTGGGATCATCTGTACCGCATTTTCTGGCAAGCCGGCCTTTTTCAGCCCGTCCCGCATCAGCCCGGCCAGTAAATAGCTGGTCTCTTGCGAATCACTGCCGCCGCGCAAGATACAGGCATTGCCCGATTTAATACATAAAGCAGCCGCATCTATGGTGACATTCGGGCGCGATTCGTAAATAATGCCGATCACCCCCAGGGCGGTGGAAAGGCGGGTAATATCCAGCCCGTTTGGCTGTGTCCATCTGGCCAGCTCTACCCCCAACGGGTCTGCCAGCCCGGCAATATCCTCTGCGCCCCTGGCCATGGCCTCGATACGATCTTCTGTCAGGGTTAGCCGGTCGATAAAGGCATCGCTTAGCCCGACTTTCATACCGCGCTGCACATCGCGCTGATTGGCCGCTAATATCTGCTGCTCGGAGCCGCGAATCAGCTCGGCTGCATGGCGCAAAGCGGCATTTCGGCTATCCGCATCTGCCTGGCCGATTTCCAGCTGGCTTGCCCGTGCGGCATCTGCCAGCTCTTCTACCAGCTCCCGGGCATCTTTTTTACTTATCACGGTCATGGGGTGTCCTTATATCTGCCGCTCAATTATCGGTAAGATCGCCGCGCAGGACAAGGTCATCTGCATGAATAAGCTCTGCCCGCCCTTCATAACCCAATAGCGTTTCGATGGCCTGGCTTTTCTGACCCTTGATTTTTTCGGCCTCTGCGGTGGCATAGCCGGCCAGCCCATGGCCAAGCTCTACGCCTTCTGCATTGATAATCTGTACCAAATCTCCCCGGTCAAATTGTCCGGAAAGGCGCAAAATACCCACAGGCAACAGCGATTTTCCTTTTAACAGGGCGCTTTGTGCCCCCTTATCCACAACAATCTGGCCTTTGGGATCAAGCGCGCCCGCAATCCAGTTTTTACGGGCTTTTTTGGGCGAGGTGCGGCGATGAAACAGGCTATAGCGCGCCCCGTCCAGCAAGGCGGCAACAGGCCGCGCGGCACTGCCCTTGCAAATCACCATATCTGCCCCGGCATCGGTTGCAATACGGGCAGCGGCTAATTTGGTGGCCATGCCGCCTGAGGCAAATTCGGCATTTGCCCCGCCACCAAGGGCCATAATATCTTCATCTATCTGGGCGATTTCCGGAATATGATCGGCATCTTCGGACTGATGGGGGTTTTTGGTATAAAGCCCATCCACATCCGAGAGCAGAATCAGCAAATCGGCCGAAATCATCCCGGCTACTCTTGCCGCCAGACGGTCATTATCCCCGAATCGGATTTCATAGGTGGTCACCGTATCATTTTCATTTACCACTGGCACAAACCCTAATTCCAGCAGGGTTTGAATGGTGGTGCGCGCATTAATATGGCGGCGACGGGTTTCGGTATCTTCCGGGGCCAACAGGATTTGTGCGGTGCGCATATCATGGGCTTGCAGGGCATTTGACCAGAGCTGGGCCAGCTCTACCTGGCCGATGGCAGCAGCGGCCTGTTTTTCCGGCAATTTAATGGCACCGGCTGGCAAGGATAGATGCTGGCGCCCCAACGCAATAGAGCCAGAAGAAATCAGCACAACTTGTGTACCTGCTGCACGCAAGCTGGCAACATCGGCTGCCAGGTCGCGCATCCAGCCCGCGCGCGCCTTGCCAGTGGCGGGATCAACAATCAGCGCCGAGCCGATTTTGATCACCACTAATCTGGTTGATTTTATCAGGTTATTTATCGCAACCATCAGCCTAGCGGGCTCCATTCCGGTGTACCGCTATCTTGCGGCTGACCGGCTTTTTCTTCTTCTGCCTTGCCTGTTTCTATGGCTTGATAAATACGGCGCAATACCGTTTTTACATTCAGGCCTGTCACCGAAGAGATAAAATGAATATCCCTGCCGGCGCCGGTATCGATAAAGGCCTGTTTTAGCTCGGCAATATAATCTTCCGGGGCGGCATCTGCCTTGGTCAGGACAATTACTTCCGGCTTATCGGCCAGGATTTGGGCATAGGCTTCCAGCTCCGAGCGGACAATTTTCCAGTCTTTTATCGGGTCATTTGCGGCGGCATCGACCAGATGCAATAATACCCGGCAACGCTCAACATGGCCTAAAAAGCGGTGACCAATGCCAGCGCCATGATGGGCCCCTTCTATAAGGCCGGGAATATCGGCCATCACAAATTCATGATTATCAATGCCCACGACGCCCAGATTGGGATGCAAGGTGGTAAAAGGATAATCTGCGATTTTCGGTTTGGCCGCTGATACCACAGATAACAGGGTGGATTTGCCAGCATTGGGCAGGCCAACCAGCCCAACATCGGCTATCAGTTTCAGGCGCAGCCACACCCACATTTCTGTCCCTGTCTCGCCGCGCTGGGCCTTGCGCGGTGCGCGGTTGGTCGAGGATTTAAAAAAGGCATTGCCCTTGCCGCCAATACCGCCCGAGACCAGGATAACCTCCTGTCCCTCTTTGGTAAGATCGGCCAATACAGCCTCGCCATCATCAGAGATGACTTGCGTGCCAACCGGCAGTTTCAGGATGGTGTCTTTTCCTCTTGCACCTGAACGGTCGCGCCCGGCACCCGGAATACCTGATTCTGCCTTGAAATGTTGCTGATAGCGATAATCAATCAAAGTGTTTAGCCCGCCAACACAACGAACAATTACATCGCCCCCGCGTCCGCCATCCCCGCCATCTGGCCCGCCCATGGGTACATTGGCTTCGCGGCGAAAACTGACCGACCCTGGCCCGCCATTGCCAGAACGCACAAATATTTTTGCCTGATCCAGAAATTTCATCTATCGCGTGCCTATCTGACCCCAACAGCGCCTGTCAGTGATACAGGCGTTAAAAATAAGAAGGGGATGAAACCGCAAAAAAAGCGGGTCATCCCCTGAAAAAACATCATTTGCGCTGATGGAAGGGCCCGCCGCGATATTATCGCCGCCTATTCAGCCCCTATCAGGTTATTCTGCGGCTTTTGCCTGCTCTACAACAGAGACAAACATTCTGCCACCGGCTTTTTCCCGAAATGCCACATTACCGGGACGCAACGCAAATAGGGTATGATCCTTACCAATCCCTACATTGTCGCCCGGGTGGAATTTGGTGCCGCGCTGGCGAACAATAATATTGCCAGCTAAAACATTTTCCCCGCCAAATTTTTTGACGCCGAGACGACGACCAGCTGAGTCGCGACCATTTCTGGAACTACCACCTGCTTTTTTATGTGCCATCAGGTTCTCTCCTTATGCTTTTTTTGCCGCTGTTTTTGGTGCGGCTTTCTTTGGGACAGCTTTCTTTGCTGCCGGCGCTTTTTTCGCCGCAGGGGCTTTTTTCGCGGCTGGCTTTTCGTCTGCTGCTGCTTTTGCCGGTGCGGCCTTTTTCGCGGCAGGGGCTTTGGCAGAGGTCAGAATATCGGTTACTTTCAGCAAGGTCAGATCTTGTCTGTGACCCTGTGTGCGGCGGTGATTTTTTCTGCGCTTTCTGCGGAAAATGATAATTTTTGGCCCTCTGGTCTGGCTAACCACCTTGGCTTCTACAGCGGCATTTGCGACCTTTGGCTTGCCAATTGTGATATTGGCACCATCGCCAAGCATAATCACATCAGACAGGGTGATAACCTCGCCTTCCTGTGCGTCCAGCTTTTCAACCAGAATGGTGTCATCTTTTGAAACGCGGTATTGTTTTCCGCCTGTTTTCACCACAGCATACATGGCGATATCCTAACTACATCGTTTAAAACTTTATTTGAATAATCAGCTTTTATACTGCAAACATCAGGCAAACGCCCAAATGCACAGCAAAAGCTATGAGCGCTCGGAATATACTGATTAGCCTAGAAATGTCAAGCCACTATCAGCTTTTTGCCTAGCCTCCGGCAAATTCCCCGCTATGGGCGTTATCATAAGGCATAGCGTCCATTTCCAAATGCAGCTTATCGCCTTTATAGGGGTGGGCACGCGCCACATCCTCTTTCAGTGCAACCCCCAATCCCGGCTCGGTTGGAATGACCACATACCCGTCTTCTATCTGGATGGGGTTATCCAGCAATTCTGCATGAAAACCTGTCATATTATCTATCATTTCCAGGATCAGAAAATTGGGAATGGCAGTAGCAAGCTGGATATTGGCCGCCGCAACTATCGGCCCGCAATACAAATGCGGGGCAATCTGAACCTGTTTTACGGCGGCCATCGCGGCAATTTTTGCCCCTTCGCGGATACCGCCTGCCCGGCCTAAATCAGGTTGCAGGATAGCTGCCGCCCCGTGATCCAGAATGGCTGAAAATTCTGCTGCCATACATAGACGCTCGCCAGTGGCTATCGCAATAGGGGTTGCGCGTGCCACTTTTGCCATTTCAGCCGGACTATCCGGGGGGACAGGCTCTTCAAACCATAAGGGATCGTAAGGGGCAATGGCTTGTGCCAACCGAATAGCCCCGGCAGCGGTAAACTGGCCATGTGTGCCAAATAGCAAATCGCATTCTGTGCCAACCGCCTCTCTGATTTTATGACAGAATGCGCGCGATCTCTCGATATCTGCCCCGGCAGGCATATGCCCGTCAAAGCTGGTATAAGCCCCTGCCGGGTCAAATTTTAATGCGGTAAAGCCTTCTGCCTTTTTCTCGGCCGCTCGCCGGGCAGAGGCATCGGGATCATTATAAAAATCGGCAGCGGTCTCATCTGCTGCAGGATAGAGATAGGTATAACAGCGCAATCTGTCGTGAACGCGCCCGCCTATCAGCCCATAGCAGGGAATATTATGGGCTTTACCCAGAATATCCATCATGGCGATTTCCAATCCGCTGATAACCCCGCTAACAGTGGGGTCGGGGCGCTGGGTAAAACCGCTGCTATAGGCACGGCGCACAAAGCGCTCGATTTCATGGGGATCGCTATCCAGCAAATAACGGGCAAAGACATCTTCTGCCAGTTTGGCGGTAAGGTGCGGAGAAAAGCTGGCCGCATAAATCTCGCCATAGCCAATAATGCCGCAGGCGGTGGCCAGTTTGACAAAAATAAAATACCGCCCGCCAAATCCGGGAGGGGGATTGCCAACCACAAAGGTTTCACATTCTGTCAGGCGCATTTTACAGCCTCGCTTGTTTGGCGCATCCAGCGCGATATTCCAGCCCTTTCAACTCTGCGCGAGCCGGGCTTTCCTTGTCAATTTGAAAGCGGTTTGACCCCGGCCAGATAAAACACTGGCAAAATAAAACACTGGCAAGATAAAAGAACGGCAAAATAAAACATTGGCAAATGGGCATTGCGCCATTCGGGTAGGGGCGCATTTTGCAGAAATTATTAACCGCGATAGGCTGATGGTTTGAAAATGGGAAAAAAACAAGCAAGACCATCTGTGAAAAGCAAAAAAAAGAGAGAGAGAAGGAGGATAAAATGCAACGTTTGCTGCAATTTGCCAGAGATCATATCATTTTGTTTGGCGGTGCAAAATTTATCGCAGGACTGATTATCGGCTTTGGTTTGGGGGTGTATTTTTTGCCGATTCTGACCGCCGAGAAAGGTTTATCCGATACCGAGCTGGCAGAATTAACCAGCAGCGCTCAGGCTGAAACCCAGCTTCGTACGGGCGAGTTTGTGCGCGATCTGGAAGGCTCGGACGCCTTTCACTGGGGAGAGGGGACAATCTATGTCCGCGATGATCGTATCTGGCTGGACGGGTCTATCGCCCCTGGCCCGGATTACCGGCTCTATTTAACAAAAGGGCAATTTACCACCCGGGACAGTTTTTTAGCCGCGAAGTCACAAGCCCTGCAAGTGGCGCCGATAAAGGCCTATAAAAATTTCTCGATAGAGGTACCGGATGGGCTGGATATTTCGGAATATGATGCGGTCATCATCTGGTGCGAGGCATTTTCTGCTTTTATCACCTCAGCTTCAATCCGCTAGTCCAGAGAGGATTTCAAGCGCAGCACGATAGCCCGATAACAGTGCTTCTTCTGCGCGGGCGCCGCTTGCCAGCTTGCCTGGAGTAGCGGAAGCCGGGTGCCAGTCACCTGCTAGCGCCAGCAGACCGGCTGAAAATTTTTCCATAAAGGGCGCATCCGGCGGCGCCGGTTTTACAACTTTGGCATAGCGCCATCTATGGGCACGCTGATATCCCCATTTCAGGGTCTGGATATTCTGGGCTTCCTGATAGGCGGCGGTGATATCCTTTATCACCTGCTCAGGCGGCGATTCTAAAAAGCGCTCAGAATAGCTGGCATTGGCTTGCAATGTAACTGCCCCGGACGGGCTGGCAGACGGCCGGCTGGCCTCCAGGCTGGCCCAGCCCAATATCCCTTCCTCTTTAATTACCGCCCGCAGCCCCTCTGGCGGTTGGTGCAATTCTGCCATCACTGTCCAGCAGGGCGCATAGCCCGCCAAGCCTGCTACCTTTGCCAATTTGGGTGCCAGATCGCGCAACAAAATTTCGGTTTGCGGGGCAGGGGCGCTCAGCAATAGATGCTGGCAGTGATACGTCTCGCCTGATTTGCTCTGCAGGATAAAGCTGTTTTGGCTCTGGGTGATATGGGCGATTTCCGCCTCTTGCTGAACAGTCAGATTTGCCCCGACAAAGCTGGCAATATCGCGCATGGATGGCCGGCCGCTATATCCATTATCGCGCCCGGATAGCGGCCATTTTTCTATAATCCCCTTATCGCTTGCCCGATCACACAGGGCAGAAAAAACAGGGCTATGGGCGGTAACAAACTGGGCACCATGATTAAATAGCAGGCCGACATCCCGGCGGCTGGCCATGCGCCCGCCAATGCGCCGGCCTTTATCCAAAATCAACACATCGCGGCCAGCTTGCGACAATATCCTGCCAGCCATCAGCCCGGCCATACCTGCCCCAATGATAATTATTTCCGCCTTCATATCTCTGGTCTGTTCCCATCTGATAAAAGATAGCTTTTCAGATAGATATTTTCTGGCAATTGGCAAGCCATCTGTTTATCTTCTGCCCTATGATAGAGTTGCCCGCCCTTAAAACTTTGCGCCTGCCAGATGCAGATAATATTACCGCAGACAGCGCTCTTGCCATCTATGAAGCCTTGCGTCCGCTTTTGCCAAAAGCGCCGTCCGGGGCGAACAAAACGGCTGCCAGGCTGATAGATTTACTGGATGAATTTGATGCGCTGATCCTGGATGGGTTCGGGGTCATTAATGTTGGATTTCAGACTATTCCGGGCATTGATACCCTGCTGGAAGAGGCGGAAAAAAAACAGGTTGATGTGCTGGTTTTGACCAATGGGGCAAGCCACCCTTCTGTTGTTTCTGCCCAAAAATAT
>JAURQT010000085.1 GCA_030835985.1 Alphaproteobacteria bacterium | reverse complement strand
CACTATTGGCGGCTGGCAAAAAGGCAGCCGGATAAATCTGGAACGTGCTTTACGCCTTGGCGATGAGCTGGGCGGACATATTGTCTCTGGTCATGTGGATGGGCTGGCCATTATCGAGGCCATTACCCCCATTGGCGATTCCCACAAGCTGGAAATCTGTGTGCCAGAAGCATTGTCAAAATTTATTGCCGAAAAAGGGTCGGTTACGCTGGATGGGGTGTCGCTGACGGTCAATGAGGTGGAGGGGAGCTGTTTCGGGGTGAATATTATTGACCACACCTGGACGCATACCACCCTTGGCCATGCGACAATCGGCCAGCAATTGAATCTTGAAATTGATATGCTTGCCCGGTATGTATCACGTCTGATCAGCAGTTAAGCAGAGGCAGGAATGGCAGAAAGTACAAAAACAGGGCTGTCGCCTATCGAGGATGTAATTGCGAATGCAAAGGCGGGCAAGCTGTTTATTCTGGTAGATGATCAAAATCGCGAAAATGAAGGCGATTTATGTATTATCGGCAGCCATGCAGATGCCGATGCGGTGAATTTCATGGCCAAATACGGGCGCGGACTAATCTGTCTTGCCCTGACAAAGGAACGGACAGAAAAGCTGGGTCTGTCGATGATGGAGAGGCGCAATGAATCGCGCCATCAAACCGCTTTTACCGTCTCTATCGAAGCCCGTGAGGGGGTGACAACCGGCATTTCTGCCCATGACCGCGCCCGCACTATCTCTGTTGCCATAGACCCGGCGATGAGCGAGCGTGATATTACCACACCTGGCCATATCTTTCCGCTTGTTGCCCGTGATGGCGGCACGCTGGTGCGCGCCGGTCATACCGAGGCGGTTATCGATATTGCCAAAGCTGCCGGATATCCGCCAAATGGCGTGATCTGCGAGATTATGAAAGATGATGGCACGATGGCACGTCTGCCGGATCTGGTGGAATTTGCACACGTGCATAATCTGAAAATCGGTGCTATCGCGGATTTGATCGCCTGGCGCCGGATGAACGAAACGCTGATAACCCGGGTAACCGAAACCGCCATAGAAACCGAATTTGGCGGCGCATGGCGGCTGATTATCTATCGTAATGATGTAACAGATGTTGAACATATTGTTTTGCAAAAGGGCGAGATATTGCCAGATATACCTGTCATGGTGCGTATGCATGCCCTTGATCTGATGGTCGATTTATTTGGCCGCTCGCACCGTTCGCGCAGTCATGGCGAGCTGCAACGTGCGATGAAAAAAATTGCCGAGGCCGGTACAGGGGTGATTGTGCTTCTTCGCGAGGCCAGCTCTTCCAGCCTGTCTGACATGGTCAATAAACAGGTGCGCGCCGCATCAGATGCCCAAAGCCCGGAATTGCGCGATTACGGGGTGGGGGCGCAAATTTTGAATGATCTGAATATTACCAATATGGTGTTGCTTACCAATTCAAAGCCTAATGTGATTGGCCTTGAGGGCTATGGCTTGCATATTGATGGCTGGCAGCCTGTTTCGGATGTCACAGAAGAGCATAAAGGATAACCCGGATGGCAGGTCATTTTCTGATTGTAGAAGCCGATTTTTATAAAGAATTGGCCGATGCCCAAAAGCAGGGAGCCATTGCCGCCCTGAAAGCTGCAGGGGCAAGCTATGATAGCGTGGCTGTTCCGGGCGCACTGGAAATTCCGGCTGCTATTGCGTTTGCTGATTTATCGGCTGTTAAATATGATGGCTATGTGGCGTTGGGATGTGTTATTCGCGGCGAGACAACCCATTATGAAACGGTTTGTAATGAGAGTGCGCGTGCGATAATGGATTTAACGATTACGCGGCATCTGGCTATCGGAAACGGGATTCTGACTGTCGAAAATAGCGAACAGGCATGGGTGCGCGCCGATAAGGCCAAAAAGGATAAGGGCGGGGATGCGGCGCGTGCGGCGCTGGCAATGGCAGATTTAAAGGACAAATGCTGGCAAGCGGTAGGGATAGCAAAGCATGAGCGATGATATATTAGAGCCAAACCCGGCCGTTCTGGAAAATCGCCTGGCCGATAAAAAAGGGATGCGGCCGATTATTCTGCGGATGCGTACAGGGGCGCGTATTGCCGCTGTTCAGCTGGCCTATAGTGTGGGCATAACAAAGACAGTGCTGGCAGAGGCCATGCCGGAATTTAGCCGCCATTATGGCGATACGATTGCTGCCCAGCTAAAGGTCAAGAAAATCGATGACGAGCATTTTCAAGCCCTGGCCAGCGGGGTCGCCACTGATATCGAACAGCTGGATAGCGAGATTGCAGAAAATCTATCGCAAAGCTGGAGTATGGAAAGGCTGGCCTTGCATGAGCTTTCAGTCTTGCGTGCCGGTATTTACGAGCTGAAATCCATGCCGCATATTCCGGCACGGGCGGTTTTATCTGAATATGCCGGTCTTGCCGATATTTTTCAGTGTGATGTGGGATTTATCAATGCGATGCTGGACAGGCTGGCACGCCATTATCGAAAAATCGAGCTGGAAAGCCGCTGAACTAGCGACGTCTGAGATTGGTAAATAGCTGGTCGACAATGGTCAGTGTATCGCCTGGTGTCGGGGTTTTTGCCTCCAGCTTTACAATCTCTTTATCATTAGATTTATCACGAATTTCAATGGATTCAAGGGTGTTATTCTCATCAAAACTTAAGACAATAAGCTCTCTTTCAATGGTTTGTGTTCGCCCGGCAATCGGGGCTTCCATCTTTTGATTATTATAATAGAGCCGATTATTATTAAACGCCCCTTCAAAGCTGGCCGGGCCAAATAATATCAGCACATCCTCGCGGTGGGTTGTGCCAATTTCCAGCTTATTTAACTGGCTGGCTTCGATAAGATTGCCATGGCTTGTTACCTGTGACTCACATCCCTGAAGCCCTGAAAAAAGGCCAAGCAGGATAAGGGCAGAAAAAAGTTTTGTAACAGAATTTTTCATTAGAACCATGACGATATATCAGATAAATTAGGGCTTTAAGGTCTGCATTATAGCTTATGTTAACCTGTTCTGGATAGCTTAAAACTGTAATTTATGTAAAGCGCAGTCCGCCATAGACGGTGATAGGCAAAATACCGTATAAGATGAGGGCAGTTGTAAGAAATGATATTGGGTCTTTTGGGATACAGGAAAGGGGCGGGACGTGCCTGTTTTTAAACGGTTGAAATCAGCCTTGCGCAAATCTTCGGAAAACCTTGAAAATCAACCAGAAGAACAGCTTTATCGCAAAGCACTGAAAGCCAGCAGAAACCCCGATCTATATCTGGAATTTAAGGTTGCTGACAGTCTGGATGGCCGATTTGATATGCTTTGTTTGCATATGGCGCTGATAATGCGCCGGCTAAAGGCAGCAGAAGATACGCGCTGTGCCGGATTTTCCCAGAATTTATTTGATATTTTCTTTGCCGATATGGATTTAACTGTGCGCGAGATGGGGGTGGGCGATCTGGGCGTGGCACGGCGGGTGCGGCAAATGTCCGAAGCCTATATGGGGCGTCTGCTGGCCTATAGCACGCATCTGGATGCCAAAGATACAGAAGGGCTGGCCACTGCGCTGGCCCGCAATATCAGCCGCGCAGACAAGGTGCAGGATAAAGACAGGAAGTTATCTGTTTATGTCGCGAATGCCGCTAAAAAGCTGGAGGATGTTGAGATAGAAACATTGCTGGATGCGCGCGCCGATATCGCGTCTGTTTTCATGCTGGATAAGAGATAGGCCAATGCCCGCTTCTTGCGATTTTGACCCTGAGTTAAAGCTCACCGCCTCGCTGATTACCAAAAGCACCCCGGAAAAGCTGGTAATCATTGCTTCTGACGGGATGTGTGCAGCACTGGCGGAACGCTTTGGATATATTGCGATCGATGCCTTTTCCGGCAAGATAGAGGTAAGGCGCATATCGTCAAGTTGCTGGCAAATGAAGGGGGTATTTTCTGCTGAAATTATCCAGTCATGCGTGGTATCAGGCGAGCCGGTACGCGAAAAATTTCAGTTTGAGCTGCTAGAGCGTTATCTGGAAACTCTGGAAAATGTGGAAGAAATAGACCCGATGGGTGTGGATGTTGAGCTGCTGGAAAATGGCATGATCCCGGCAGGCGAGGCGATTTCCCAAGCGCTGGCGGTACATGCGACCGCCTGGCCGCGCCATCCCGATGCCCCGATATTGGCTCCGCCGCCGGAATTAAAAGAGCAAAATCATCCTTTTGCCAAACTTTCTGAATTGAAAAAATAAAATTAGTCTTTATGGTTAGCCCGTCATGGAGGGTTCGGTAATGACAAAACAGCCAAGATTGGCGCTAGATGCTATGGGTGGGGACGATGCGCCCCGGATTGTTATCGAAGGGGCAGATATTGCCGTTGCCAAAATCCGGAGCTGAAGCTGGTCTTTGTCGGCGATACACAACAGATAAAGCCGTTGCTGGCTGCGACCAGATATCTTCAATCTGCCGAAATTGTGCATACTACCGAAGAAGTTGCCCCTGAGGCGCGGGTATCGCAAGCCTTGCGGGCAGGCAAACAAACCTCGATGTGGAAAGCTATAGAGCTGGTCGCAAGGGGCGAGGTGGAAGCGGTGGTATCGGCCGGGAATACCGGCGCATTAATGGCGATGTCCAAGCTGCAATTGCGGAT
>JAURQT010000084.1 GCA_030835985.1 Alphaproteobacteria bacterium | reverse complement strand
TGATTTTCCAACAGGCGGGGTTCTGGTAGAGCCAGGCGAGACCATGCGCGCGACCTATAGCAGTGGCAAGGGCGGTTTTCGCTTGCGGGCCAAATGGGAGGTAGAGCGCGAAAAGGGCGGCAGCTGGCAAATCATCGTTACCGAAATTCCCTATCAGGTGCAAAAAAGCCGTCTGATTGAAAAAATGGCGGAAATGCTGCAAGACCGCAAATTGCCGATGCTGGCGGATATTCGCGATGAATCAGCCGAAGATATCCGCCTTGTACTGGAGCCGAAATCGCGCCGGCTAGACCCTGAAGTCGTGATGGAAAGCCTGTTCCGCCTGACCGAATTAGAGGTGCGGATTTCAATGAATTTGAATGTGCTGGATGCCAGTGGCAGGCCCAGTGTTATGGGGCTGAAAGGCGCGTTGCAAGCCTGGCTGGATCACCGGCGTGACGTGCTGGTGCGGCGTAGCCAGTATCGGCTGGAAAAAATTGCCAGAAGGCTGGAGATTTTGGAAGGCTATCTGGTGGTGTTTCTTAATCTGGATGAGGTGATTGCCATTATCCGGGAATCGGATCATCCGCGTGATGAGCTGATGGCGCGTTTTGGCATTAACGAGGTTCAGGCAAATGCGGTTCTGGATATGCGCTTGCGTGCCTTGCGCCGTCTGGAAGAAGAAGCTATCAGAACCGAGCGCACCAGCCTGTCAGAAGAACAGAGCGATTTGCGCGCGCTGGTTGGTGATGAAGAGCGGCAATGGCGGGTGGTGCATTCCCAGATAAAAGATGTGCGCACCCATTTTGCAAAATCGGACGAACGCCGCACCGCACTCGATAGTGCGCCCGAGGTCGATGTGGATATCACCGAAATCCTGATTGAAAGAGAGCCGATTACCGTTATCTGTTCGGAAAAGGGCTGGATACGGGCGATGAAAGGCCATCTGGATCTGGCAGGCGAGTTTAAATTCAAAGAAGGGGATGGGCCTTTGTTTGCCCTGCATGCCGAGACGACGGACAAGCTGCTGGTCTTTGCCCAGAATGGCCGGTTTTATACCCTTTCCTGTGACCGCCTGCCAAAGGGCAGGGGCTTTGGTGAGCCGCTTAATCTGATGGTGGATGTGCCTGTGGATACCCCGCTTGTATCGCTGATAAAGGCAGGGGAGGGGAACTTGCTGGTCGCTGCCAATACCGGGCATGGTCTGGTCATTGATATGAAATCTGCGATGGCACAGACCCGCTCGGGCAAACAGGTATTAAACCTGTCTGGTACAGCACGGGCGGTGGCGTGCTGTGTGGCATCAGGCGATCATGTCGCTGTTGTCGGGCAAAATCGGCGCTTGCTGGTCTTTAAGCTGGACGAAGTGCCGGAAATGCAGCGCGGGAAGGGCGTTATCCTGCAACGCTACAAGGATGGCGATCTGTCCGATATCAAGGTCTTTACCCTGGCCGATGGTCTGTCCTGGCAGATGGGCGGGGGGCGTACCCGTACCGAAACAGATTTGCTGGCCTGGCAAGGCAAGCGCGGGGCGGCCGGTAAATTGCCGCCAAATGGCTTTCCGCGTCCGGCACGTTTTACCTGAGGCATCTTTATACAGCCTTAAAAAAACAAGGGGGGTTATAGGCTTCGCCCTCTATGAAGAGGCGGTTTCCCATTTCCCGTTTTTAAATAGCTGGCAAGGGTTAAACCGTCCCTTATAGGCCATTTTCGGGCTTTGTTCGACATAATATCCCAGATAAAGATAGGGCAGCTCCAGCTTCTGGCTTAGCCGGATTAAATCCAGTATAATAAACGTGCCAAAAGACCGTTTGGCCATATCCGGGCGGGTGTCAAAAAAGCTGTAAACCGCACTTAGCCCATCGCGCTGTAAATCGGTTAGAACGCAGGCGACCAGCTGGCCATTTGCGCGGCGATATTCATACAAGCTGGTCTGGATGGGGCTGTTGGTTATCATAGCCGAAAATTCATCAAAGCTCATGCTGGCCATTTGCCCGTCTTCATGGCGTTGCCCCAGATAACGCTGGAAAATATCGTAATGCTCTAATGTCAGGCTGCCGCCATTTATGGTTCGGATTAAATCTGTATTTTGGGACAGCACCCGTTTGTGATTGCGGGACAGGGTAAAATCCGATGCCACAACCCGGATAGGCTGGCACGCCTGACATTGCAGGCAAGCGGGCTTATAGACCCAGTTTTCCACCCGCCTGAAACCGGCTTCGGCCAGGCTGTCATGTTCTTCGGGGCGCGCGCTGATATCGCCTGCCAGACGCTGTTCCTGTTGCCCGGCCAGATAGGCGCAAGGTTGCGGGCGCGTTACCCTGAGACGCAAGGGTAGAACAGGAAATATGCGGCTGGTTTGATCCATAAGATTAGTTTTCGGTAATATGGTGGCTTTTGCAAGTTTTTAAAAAAGAATCTCGCGCAATGCTCTTCATCTAGTTCGTTCAGGAGGGTTCTGCAATCACATCTACAGAAAAGTTTTTATTTTGCAGGGCAAGAATAATTTCTGTGGCGTGTGCCTGACCCCTGGTATCGACAACCGCATCGATTTTGGCCAGCTTTGCCGGAACATCATAAAACATTCTCTGGTGATAAATCTCGACAATATTGCCGCCGCAATCAGCAATCGAGGTGGCGATTTTTGCCAGCATACCCGGCTCGTCCGAAATACCGATACGCAGGCGAATAAGCCGCCCGTCTGACATCATATTCCGGTTCAGGATTGTCCCCAGCAAGCGCATATCAATATTGCCGCCACAAATAATGCCGGCCACGGTTTTGCCAGCAAAGCGGTGCGGTGCGGCCGCGATAGCTGCCAGGCTGGCCGCCCCGGCTCCTTCGGCGATAACACGCTGTTGTTCTGCCAATGTGCCAACCGCCCATTCCAGGTGTTTTTCACTAACAATAACAATATCATCAACCAATTTTTCGACAATCGGACGGGTGATGCCGCCCGGGCTTTTTACCGCTATTCCTTCGGCGATAGTCTCGCCGCCACATTGAATAGGCTGCCCGGCAATTTGCTGGCTCATCGAGGGGTAGAGTTCAGCTTCCACGCCGATAATCTGTATCTCCGGCTTGATAGATTTTGCAATAAGCGCGATGCCGGCGATTAGACCGCCGCCGCCAATGGGAATTACCAGCGTGTCCAGTTCCGGGACAGCCCGCAGCATTTCCAACCCGGCTGTTCCCTGACCAGCCACGACATACGGGTCATCATAGGGATGGATTAGGCTATAGCCATGTGTTTTCATCAGCGTCTTTACGCTGTCTTCGCACTCGTTCAGATTGCGCCCCTTTAGAACAATTTCTGCCCCATAGGCGCGGGTGCGCTCAACTTTGGCAAAAGGGGTTTGCTCTGGCATAACAATGGTGGCTTTTATACCCAGATTGCGCGCCCGAAAGGCAAGGGCTTGTGCATGATTGCCAGCTGACATGGTAATCACGCCGCGTTTGCGTGATTCGCTATCAAGTGCCATAAGCGCCATATATGCCCCTCTGGCCTTGAAAGAAGAGGTATATTGCAGCTGCTCATGCTTGAAATACAGGGTGCAACCAAACTGTTCGGACAAGGCAGGGGAATATAAGATAGGGGTTTGAATAATATGCCCGGCAAGGGCTGTGCTGGCCGATAAAATATCATCTGCATGAACCGCAAACATCGATAAACCCTCTTTATTAAAAATCAAATATACCAACCTATAGGGCAGGCGTTAAGATTAAAGAGGTATGTGGAATGCGACCAGTTTTTCTGTTTTCCTGTCACCTTCGCCCAAAAAGTCAGGAAAAACAGGATTGCCGGGGGGGGGATACCCGGCTCTATCTGGCCAGCTTTTCCGCCATCTCTGCGGCAAAATAGGTCAAAATCCCTGCCGCCCCGGCCCGTTTAAAGGCCAGCAGGCTTTCGTGCATCACCGCCTCTCTATCCAGCCAGCCTTTTTCGGCTGCGGCATTCAGCATCGCATATTCGCCCGATACCTGATAGGCAAAACAGGGGATATTAAAGCTGTCTGTGACGCGCCGGATAATATCCAGATAGGGCATACCAGGCTTAACCATCACCATATCTGCCCCTTCGGCGATATCGGCGCCAACCTCTCGCAAGGCTTCATCGCTATTGGCGGGATCCATCTGATAGGTCTTTTTTCCATCGCCGCCCAATTTGCGACCGGCCCCGACCGCGTCCCGAAAAGGGCCATAAAAGGCAGAAGCATATTTTGCGGCGTAGGACATTATCATTACATTTTCATAGCCGCTGGCCTCCAGCATATCGCGGATGGCTAAAACCCGCCCATCCATCATATCCGAAGGGGCGATAATATCGCATCCGGCATCGGCAAGGGTGCGCGCCTGTTCAACCAGAATTTCAACACTGGCATCATTCAGGATTTCGCCTTTATCGCCCAGCACGCCATCATGGCCATGGTCGGTATAGGGGTCGAGAGCGACATCACAGACAATGCCGATATCCGGACAGGCCGCTTTGACCGCTCTTACGGCTTCACAAACCAGATTCTTGTCATTAACCGCTTCTCTGCCATCGGCTGTTTTCAGGCTATCAGGTGTTTTGGGAAAAAGCGCAATGGCCGGAATACCCAGCTGATGCGCCATTTTGGCCTGTACCACAATCTGATCAATTGAATGACGGCTTACCCCCGGCATAGACGCAATGGGATCGGTTTTATTACTGCCGTCACACACAAAAAGCGGCCAGATGAAATCTGCAGCAGACAAGGTGTTTTCCTGTACCATATTCCGAATAAAACCAGCGCTTCTGGTACGCCGCAGACGCAAATAGGGAAAATGTGATTCTGTCATAGTCTTCTCAATTTCATGTTGCAGATACAGCCGGGCATGGATGCCAGCCAGAAACGCCGCTATTCAGCCAGGAACAGCTTTGGTCTCTGGATAGCATAAAAAGGCAGGCAAATATAGAAATCTTCTGGATGGCCTGGCTACAGATAATAGAGTGATCTGCCAAATGGGCGATTTATCTGCCAGATGGGTGCTGGACTACTTGCATCAGAACAGGTTTCTGCCCTAATATCCGAGAAATAATTTTGTTGGATTACGGGGCGATAGCCTGTTCAAAAAACAGCCCCCTTTTCGGAGCTTTTCCACGTCATGCGTTTATCAAACTATTTCCTGCCTGTTTTAAAAGAAAATCCAAAAGATGCACAAATCGTCTCGCATCGTTTGATGTTGCGTGCCGGCATGATACAGCAATCCAGTGCCGGGATTTATTCCTGGCTGCCATTGGGGCTGAAAGTTCTGTCCAAAATAGAACAAATTGTGCGCGAGGAGCAAAATCGCAGTGGCGCGCATGAAATCAAGATGCCGACCATCCAGCCAGCCGAGCTATGGCAGGAATCCGGCCGGTATGATGATTACGGGCTGGAAATGCTGCGGATTAAAGATCGCCATGACCGCGATATGCTCTATGGCCCTACCAATGAAGAGCAGGTCACCGATATTTGCCGCGCCCATATCAAAAGCTATCGTGCCTTGCCGCTGAACCTTTATCATATTCAGTGGAAATTCCGTGATGAGGTACGTCCGCGTTTCGGGGTGATGCGGGGGCGCGAATTTTATATGAAAGATGCCTATTCCTTTGACCTGACGGCCGAAGATGCGCGTATCGCCTATAATAAAATGTTTGTCGCCTATCTGAAAACCTTTGCACGCCTGGGGCTGACCGCTATTCCGATGGAAGCCGATACAGGGCCGATTGGCGGCGATCTAAGCCATGAATTTATTATTCTGGCCGATACAGGCGAAAGCGGGGTCTATTTTCATAAAGACTGGCAGGAAAAAGATATGGTTGCCGATATCTCTTATGAAAATGATTTACAGCCGGTGGTGGATCAGTTCACCCGGCTTTATGCCCGCACAGATGAAACCCATGCGGCAGAAAACTGCCCCGTGCCAGAGGCTGATTTGATGATGCGGCGCGGGATAGAGGTTGGGCATATCTTTTATTTCGGGACAAAATATTCCGCTGCCATGGGTGCGTCTGTTTCCGGGCCCGATGGCGAGATGACCGATTTGCATATGGGCTCTTACGGGATCGGTGTTTCCCGCCTGGTGGGAGCGATTATTGAAGCCAGCCATGATGATAAGGGAATTATCTGGCCGCAATCGGTCAGCCCGTTCGATGCCGGTATCGTCAATTTAAAACCCGGCCATGATGAAACCGACAAGGTAACTGGTATGATCTATCAGGCGGCCCGGAAGGCCGGCCATGATATCTTGCTGGATGACAGCCCGGATTCCGCCGGAGCAAAGCTGGCACGTATGGATTTAATCGGGCTGCCCTATCAAATTATCGCAGGGCCGCGCTCAACCGACAAAGGGGTGGTAGAGCTGAAATGCAGAAAAACAGGGGCAGTTGCCGAACATAGCCCGCAACAAGCCCTTGCCGCATTATTGACCCATTTAGGCGCGACAAAATAATAGGGTAGTTGAAAAAAAACAAACGGAAAGGCCGCCAGATGATATTTAAACCTGTTGAACGGTTGCTTGCGTTTCGCTATTTACGCGCTCGCCGGGAAGAGGGGTTCATCTCTGTTATTGCGTGGTTTTCTTTTGCCGGTATCACGCTTGGCGTGGCGACCCTGATCATTGTGATGAGCGTGATGAACGGCTTTCGCACCGAGCTGATCAATCGCATCCTTGGCCTGAACGGGCATATTGGCGTGTTTTCTGCTACCTCCCAGCCTCTGACAGATTATAACCGTGTGGCTCTAAAGCTGGCCGAATTGCCCAATGTCATCGCTGCCACGCCGCAAGTGCAAGGCCAGGTGATGGCCAGCTCTAGCCGCGCCCAGACAGGGGCAGTGGTGCGCGGGGTTTCCTGGTCTGATTTGGCCGCCCGCAAGCCGCTCTGGGATAGTTTAAGCCAGCAAGCCATCGCCGCCTTTAGAGACGATAAACATATCCTGATCGGCGAGACGATGGCCTTTCGGCTGGGGCTGAAGATAGGCGATAAAATGACCCTGTTATCGGCATCCGGGCGCACAACAGCTTTTGGCTCTATTCCTTCCAAACGCACCTTTACCATTGGCGGTTTGTTCAAGGTCGGGATGCATGAATATGATAACAGCTTTATCTTTATGCCACTTTCCCAGGCGCAGAGCTTTTTTCACCTGCCAGAGGCGGTGTCGGGCATAGAGGTTTATTCAGATGCCCCTCTAAAGATTGACCTGCTGCGGCGGGCAATAGCGATTAATCTGGGCGGCGAATATCGCCAGTTTGACTGGCAGGAACGCAATAAAAGCTTTTTGAATGCGCTGAATGTTGAACGCAATGTGATGTTTATCATCCTGACGCTGATAATTTTAGTGGCCGCCTTTAATATTGTCTCTTCGATGATTATGCTGGTGCGGTCTAAAAATGCCGACATCGCTGTATTGCGCTCTATGGGCGCCAGCTCTGGTACGGTGATGCGGGTCTTTTTAATTACCGGTGCGTCTATCGGGGTGATCGGTACATTTGTTGGCACGATGCTGGGGCTGTTATTTTGCTGGCAGATTGATGCTATCAAGCGCTTTATTGAAGGGCTGTCCGGGGCAGAGCTGTTTTCAGCTGAAATCTATTATCTATCCAAGCTCCCCGCGATTGTTGACCCTTCGGAGGTGTTAACCGTCGTGACCATGGCCTTTGTGCTCAGCCTTGTTGCCAGCCTGTATCCGGCATGGCGGGCATCGCATATCGCCCCGGCGGAGGTGTTGCGTTATGAGTAAAGCGGTCTTGCAACTTGATAATGTCTATCGCCGCTATCACCAGGCAGAAAGAGTGATAGAGGTATTAAGCGGGGCCAGCCTGTCGCTCTATCCAGGCCAGCTTACCGCCCTTGTTGGCCCTTCTGGTGCTGGTAAAACCACTTTGCTGAATATGGCAGGCTTGCTGGAGCGCCCGGATGAAGGCGAGGTCTATATTCAGCAGGTTGCCACCTCCGGCTTGCCAGAGCGGCGGCGCACCAGATTGCGCGGCTTACATATTGGATTTGTGTTTCAGTTTCACCGCCTGTTTCCCGAATTTACCGCATTGGAAAATATTGTCATCGCCCAGATGATCAATCAATTGCCCCGCCATGAGGCAGAAGAACGGGCAAGAGAATTGCTGGCTATGGTGGGCTTGCAGGATAGAGCCATGCATCGCCCCGCCCAGCTATCAGGGGGCGAGCAGCAGCGCGTTGCCATTGCAAGAGCGGTCGCAAATGCCCCGGAAATTCTGCTGGCAGATGAGCCAACCGGAAACCTCGACCCGGAAACAGCTGATATTGTCTTTCAGGCGATGCAAAAGCTGGTACATGGCACGCAAACGGCCGCGCTGATTGTCACTCATAATGAAAAGCTGGCCAGCCGGATGGACAGAATATTGCGGATTGAAAAAGGCAAATTAATTGCCGAAGGATAAGCATGGATGAGCTAAGACCCTTTGATGAGCAGAGCAAAGATGGCCAGGCTGGTCATGCCGGATTTGTGCATTTGCGGGTACATTCTGCCTATTCCCTGTCTGAAAGCACATTGCAGATTGCCAAGCTGGCCGAGCTGGCCTCTATGGACAGACAGCCTGCCCTTGCCATTACCGACAGCTTTAATATGTTCGGGGCATTTGAATTTTCCGAAAAAATGCAGGCAAAGGGCATACAGCCTATCATCGGGGCAGTTGTACAGATAAAGGATAAGTACGGGGAGGGCGAGGTAGCTCTTCTGGCACAAAATGAAACCGGCTATATTCATCTCAGCTATTTGATATCTGCTGCCTTGCTGGATAGTGAGGCAACTGCCTCGCCTGTTATTCCGATAGAAGAGCTGGAAAAGCGGGTTGAGGGGCTTATCCTGTTATCCGGCGGCTTGCGCGGCGGCTTTATTGGCGGGGCGGCCGCGAATGAGCAAACACGGCATTTATCCGAGCGCATTAGCTGGCTGCAACGCCATTTTGGCGACCGTGCCTATATTGAAATCCAGCGGCATGGACGGGCGATAGAAGCCGCAGCAGAAGCGCTATTGCTGGCAGAGGCAGACAGATCAGGCCTGCCCATCGTGGCGACAAATGATTGTCATTTTGATGAGCAATCCATGTATATCTCGCAAAAGGTATTGCATTGTATCGCCTCGTCCGAACGCCTGGCCAGCATGGAAGATTCAGGCATCACCGCGCATCATTTCTTTAAAAATGCCGCGCAGATGCAAAAGCTGTTTGCCGATTTGCCAGAAGCGATAGAAAACAGCATGGTCATTGCCCAGCGATGCAGCTTTGTGGTCAGCCGGCGCAATCCTATCCTGCCCTCAACCGATGCAAAAGATGAAGCAGAGCAATTGCGCACCCTTGCCCGGCAGGGGTTGCAAGACAGGCTGGCCTATCTCCTGGCAATGGAAAAACCCTATTATAAAGGAGAGGAGGCAGCAAAAAAAGCCTATGAAGACAGGCTCGAGATGGAGCTGGATATCATCATCTCTATGGGATTTTCCGGCTATTTTCTGATTGTCTCGGACTTTATTCGCTGGTCAAAGGAAAATAAAATTGCGGTGGGGCCTGGTCGTGGTTCGGGGGCCGGCTCGGTGGTTGCCTGGGCCTTGCTGATTACAAATCTTGACCCGTTGCGCTGGGGCTTGCTGTTTGAGCGGTTTTTGAATCCCGAGCGTGTATCCATGCCGGATTTCGATATCGATTTCTGTCAGGAACGGCGCGAGGAAGTTATCCGCTATGTACAGAGCAAATATGGCCATGACCGTGTTGCCCAGATTATTACCTTTGGAACCTTGCAGGCGCGTGCTGCCTTGCGCGATGTGGGGCGGGTACTGGATATGCCCTATGGAATGGTGGATAAGGTCGCCAAGATGGTGCCCAGCAATCCGGCCGCCCCGGTAAGTATCGGCCAGGCCCTGAAGTCAGAAGCAGATTTACGCCGCCTCAATGATGAGGATGAGCAGGTCGCCCATCTGATAGCCACAGCGCGCAAGCTGGAAGGGTTGTATCGTCATGTCTCGACCCATGCGGCCGGGCTGGTTATCGCAGATAGAGCCTTGCCAGAGCTGGTGCCGGTTTATCGCGACCCGCGCTCGGATATGCCGGTTACCCAGTTTAATATGAAATCGGTAGAGCAGGTCGGGCTGGTGAAGTTCGACTTTCTGGGGCTAAAGACACTGACAGTCATCGAAAAAGCCCTTGCCCTGCTAAAAAAACGCGATATCCATATCGATATAGATTCTATTGCTCTGGATGATGCAAAAACCTATCAGATGCTATCCGAGGGCGATACAGTTGGCGTGTTCCAGCTGGAATCAAGTGGTATGCGCGATGTGTTGCGCGGGCTAAAGCCGGACAGATTTGAAGATATTATCGCGGTGGTTGCCCTGTATCGCCCGGGCCCGATGGAAAATATTCCCACCTATATCAGCCGCAAGCATGAGCGCGAAGCGGTCGTTTATATGCATCCCCTGCTTGAACCTATCCTGAGCGAAACCTACGGGATTATGATTTATCAGGAACAGGTACAGCAGGCGGCACGTGATCTGGCTGGCTATACGCTTGGCGGGGCTGATTTATTGCGCCGGGCGATGGGAAAAAAGATTAAAGAAGAGATGGATGAGCAGCGCGAGATTTTTATCAAGGGCGCGGCCACAAATGATATTGATGCCAAACTTGCCTCTGATATCTTTGATCAAATTGCCTCATTCGCCGGCTATGGATTTAATAAATCGCACGCGGCTGCCTATGCGCTGGTCTGTTATCAAACCGCCTGGCTAAAGGCTAATTATCCAGTAGAGTTCATCGCTGCTTCTATGGCACTGGATGCCGGTAATACCGATAAATTAGCCGTGTTTCGCCAGGATTGCCTGTATAAGGGTATATCGGTTTTGCCGCCGGATCTTAACCGCTCGGAAAGCTCTTTTTCTGTTGAAAGGGATGATAGCGGTAACTGGGCTATCCGCTATGCGCTGGGGGCGGTGCGTAATGTCGGGGCAGAGGCGATGGAAAAGCTGGTTACCATTCGCAAGGAAGAGGGCATATTTACCACTCTGGATAATCTGGCCAGACGCCTGCCGCGCGAGGGGGCAAATAAACGCCAGCTTGAAAATCTGGTAAAGGCCGGGGCATTTGACAGCTTGCATGAAAACAGGCGGGAAATATTTGAAGCGCTGGATCAGCTATTGGGGCAGGCTGATTTTTATCGCCGTGAAGCCCAATCCTCGCAATCCAGCCTGTTTGGCGCAGATAGCACAGATGCCGCGCCGGCTTTTCGTTTTTCAGCCGGGCCGGACTGGACACAATCTAACCGTTTGAAGCTGGAATTTGAAGCGCTAGGGCTTTATCTGTCCTCGCACCCGCTGGATAGCTATCAAGCCCAGCTGGACAAGCTGAAAGTCACGCCGTCCAACCAGCTGGCAGAGACGATGCATGGCCAGATAAGCGCGCGGGTGCGCCTGGCCGGTAAAATCAGCTCTGTTCAGGAGCGGGTATCGGCAAAAGGCAATCGCTTTGCCTTTGTTCAGCTTACCGATAAGGCAGGGATGTATGAAGCTACCTTCTTTTCCGAAGCGCTGAACGCGGCACGGCCACTTTTGAATAGCGATGGCCCCGTTTTGTTAAGTGCAGATGCCAAAACCGAAAATGATACAATAAGATTGCTGGCGGTGCGATTGCAATCTCTGGATGAGGCGATTGCCATGCACCATTCCGGGCTGGGGATAAAAATTACAGATGCCGCCTGTCTTGAGCCGATAAAAGATGCGCTTCGTGAGGATGGCGGCGGCCTTGCCCCTTTGAAATTCTTTGTTGTGGATGGATTGCGCGAGATCGAAATCACCCTGCCAAATAAATTTCGTCTAAGCGGAGAGTTGCGGCAAAAATTGCACACCATACCCGGCATTTTATCCATGTTTGAGATTTAAGCCGGAAAATCAGACCATTTGGCGTATTTTTTACTTGCCTGATACCGGTTTTTTTTGCTAAAAGCCTCGGTAAATCACACATGAGGGTGGTGTTTTCAGCAAATTCTGAAACTGCCGTCCGGTGAGAGCGGTCGCTCTTTCTTATACCCCTCATGGAGGCCTAACCGGAAAACAGGAGCTTAATTCGATGGCTATTCCTTCATTTACTATGCGCCAATTGCTGGAAGCAGGCGTTCATTTTGGTCACCACACACGTCGCTGGAATCCGCGCATGGAGCCATTTATTTTTGGCCAGCGCAACGGGATTCATATTCTTGATTTGCAGCAGACTGTCCCGTTATTGGCACGCGCGCTGGAAGCGATGCGCGATACTGTTGCCAAAGGTGGGCGGGTATTATTTGTGGGCACAAAGCGCGTGGCTGCTGATAAAATCGCTGAAACCGCCCGCGATTGTGGCCAGTATTATGTAAATCACCGCTGGCTGGGCGGTATGCTGACAAACTGGGCAACGGTTTCCCAGTCTATCCGGCGTTTGCGCGATCTTGAAGCCCGTCTGGAAGGCGAGGATGTCAGCCAGCTTGGCAAGAAAGAGATTCTGCAATTAAACCGCGAGCTGGAAAAACTGCAATTGACACTTGGCGGGATCAAGGAGATGGGCGGTCTGCCAGACATGATCTTTGTTCTGGATACCAATAAAGAGGATATCGCTGTTCTGGAAGCCAATAAGCTGGGTATTCCGGTGGTTGCTGTTATCGATAGTAACGCCAGCCCCGATGGTGTGGATTATCCTATTCCGGGCAATGATGATGCGATGCGGGCCATCACCCTGTATTGCGAATTGGCTCAAGGGGCTATTCTGGATGGATTGCAGGCAGAAATGGTCGCAAGTGGCGGTGATGCCGGCAGTGCAGCCGAAGCCCCGGTAGAGCCTGCTCTGGTCGCAGAAGAAGCCCCGGCAGAAGCCCCGGCAGAAGAAGCTGCAGCAGAAGTGGCCCCTGTTGAAGAAGCAGCAGCCGAAGAACAGCCTTCTGCCTAGTAAAACAGGTGATAGCTCTGCCAAAGCCTGCTTTGGATGGAGACAGGAATTTTAACGGGCAGGCAGCGTTCATGCTGTCTGACCTGACACCCATACCCTGATGGATAGTTTGATAAAAAAATAAGGAATTGAGAGAATGAGCGTTACAGCAGCAATGGTAAAAGAACTTCGCGAACAGTCTGGCGCGGGGATGATGGATTGTAAAAAGGCGCTGAATGAAACAAATGGCGATATGGAAGCGGCTGTTGACTGGTTGCGCACCAAAGGTCTGGCCGCCGCTGCCAAGAAATCCGGCCGGGTGGCATCAGAGGGTCTGGTGGCTATTGCCGTTGATGGTGTAAATGGCGCGTTGGTTGAGCTGAACTCCGAAACAGATTTTGTTTCCCGTAATGACGAGTTTCAGGGTTTTGCCAGCACCTTGGCCAGGCTGGCACTGGATGCCGGTGACCTGGACGGGTTGAACGCGGTCGATTATCCCGGAACTGGCCGGAATGTCGCAGATGAGCTCACCCAGAAAATTGCCACCATTGGCGAGAATATGACCCTGCGCCGCATGGAAAAAGTCAGTGTGGGCGAAGGGGCGGTGGTTCCTTATATCCATAATGCCGCCGCAGAAGGGCTGGGCCGGATTGGCGTTCTGGTTGGGCTGCAATCCTCTGCGTCAGCTGATGTTCTGAGCGGGCTTGGCAAGCAGTTGGCGATGCATATTGCGGCAACCTCGCCTGCCTCTTTGTCGGTAGATGACCTTGACCCCGGGTTGGTGGCACGCGAACGCGACGTGCTTATTGAACAGGCCAAAGCCTCTGGCAAGCCGCAGGAAATCGCAGAAAAGATGGTCGAAGGCCGGATGCGTAAATTCTATGAAGAAGTTGTACTGCTAGAGCAGACTTTTGTAATCGATGGCGAAAACAAGGTTAAGGATGTGATCGCCAAAGCCGCAAAGGAAGCCGGTACAGATATAGCCCTGACCAGCTTTAAGCAGTTTGTGCTGGGCGATGGCGTTCAAAAAGAGGAAACAGATTTTGCCGCAGAGGTTGCTGCCCAGCTTGGCAACTAGAAAATAACGCAAAAACGATATTTAAATCGGGGCTCTGCATTCGCTCGTCTTTTGCAGAGCCTTTTTTTATGTTTTTCTTTTATCTTGTTAGAATTAATGCCATTATATCGTAACTTTTTATCCGTCAGACATAAATTCGGGACTGACCGTCATGGCGCCTTCTTATCATTATAAACGTGTATTGCTGAAAATTTCAGGTGAGTTCCTGATGGGCAATCAGGCCTATGGAATAGATACTGAAATGGTGGCACGGGTCGCCAGCGAGATTAAAGCGGTAAGCCAGCAAGGCATTGAAATTTGCCTGGTTATCGGCGGCGGAAATATCTTTCGCGGGGTGTCGGGGGCGGCCGCTGGTATGGAACGTGCCACAGGCGATTATATGGGTATGCTGGCAACGGTGATGAACGCGCTGGCCATGCAAAATGCGCTGGAACAAATCGATACAGAAGTGCGGGTGATGTCTGCCCTGCCGATAAGCGCGGTATGCGAGCCCTATATCCGCCGCCGGGCGATGCGGCACATGGAAAAAGGGCGGATTGTGATTTTTGCGGCTTGTACAGGCAATCCGTTTTTTACCACCGATACCGCTGCTGCCTTGCGCGCGTCTGAAATGGGCTGTGATGCGCTATTAAAAGGCACAAAGGTAGATGGCGTTTATGACGCTGACCCGGAAAAACAGGCAGGGGCAAAACGCTATGAGCGTTTGTCCTATATGGATGTGCTGGCCAAGGATTTAAAGGTGATGGATGCGTCGGCTATCTCTCTCTCGCGCGAAAACAGGATACCTATTCTGGTCTTTTCTATCGCCAATGAGGGGGGATTTGATGATGTGCTGCAACATAAAGGGGCTTTTACCCTTGTGTGTGAAACAGCTGAAAGGTAGGGTTCAAAAAATTGCCATATTTAACCCCTAACAAGGCATGAGAAATAAGAAAAAGGAATGGGATAATGCTGGATCTCGATGATGTAAAACGCCGGATGGAAACCTCGGTTGCAAGCCTGAGCAATGAATTTGCCGGATTGCGCGCAGGGCGTGCCAGTACAGCGATGCTTGAACCGGTTTTGGTGGATGCCTATGGCTCAAAGATGCCGCTTAATCAGGTCAGTAATATCTCTGTGCCGGAATCGCGTATGCTGACGGTTACTGTCTGGGATGCAGGGCTTGTTCAGGCGACCGAGAAAGCCATTCGTGAAGCAGGTTTGGGGCTAAATCCGCAAGCAGAGGGTAATGTTATCCGCGTGCCTGTACCAGAGCTGAGCGAGGACAGACGAAAAGAAATGGTAAAAGTCGCTGGTAAATATGCAGAAGGCGGGCGTGTTGCGGTACGCAATATTCGCCGGGATGCAATGGAAACAGTGAAAAAAGACGAAAAAGAAGGCGGTATGTCTGAAGATGAAAGACGTGGTCTGGAAGGCCAGATTCAAAAACTGACAGATCAGCATATTGAGAGCATTGACGAGATGCTGGCCAAAAAGGAAAAGGATATCCTTAGCGTCTAGGATATCAAACCAAGAGGGCAGAGCAACGGTGCGCCAGATGAAGCTGAACCATTTAGCCATTATTATGGATGGAAACAGACGCTGGGCGGGGATGCGCACGCTCCAAGCAGTGGCGGGTCATGACAGGGGCGCGGAAACGCTGGAAGATATCGCCCGTGCCCTTACCAGCTATGATGTCAGCTATCTAACTGTGTTTGCCTTTTCGACCGAAAATTGGCGGCGTTCCAGGATGGAGGTCAATGCCCTTTTAGACATTATGCGCAGATTCTTGCGTACCAAAATCGACAAGCTGATAGACGATAATTTGCGCTTGCATATTCTGGGCAACAGAGCTGCCTTTGATGCAGATTTACAAGCGATGTTTGCCGATGCAGAGGCCCGAACAGCAGATTGTACCGGCCTGAATTTAAGCGTTGCCCTGAATTATGGCGGCCAGCAGGATATTGAACAGGCGGCCAGGCGCATGAGTGCAGATGCGCTTGCCTCTGATGGCAAGACCCGACCCTTTGTTTCCTATCTTGAAACTGCCTATCTGCCCCCGGTGGATATGCTGATCCGAACTGGTGGCGAGCAACGGCTATCGAATTTCCTGCTCTGGGATCTCAGCTATGCAGAGCTGTATTTTACGGAAACTTTCTGGCCAGATTTTGACGCAGAGGAGCTGGGCAAGGCGATTAACAGCTTTTATCAGCGTCAGCGCCGTTTTGGCGGCGATTCAACCGGCCATATCTCCGATAAAAGCGATATTAGCGAAGAAAAGTTGGCCTAACACATGGCACTTGATCGTTCAGATTTATGGGCGCGTCTGTTAGGGTTTTTATTTTTTCTTCCTATCCTGATACCTGTTCTGACAGGCTATCCCCATATCCTTATCGGCACGGGCTTTGCCGCTATCTGGGTGGTATATGAAGCCTGTACATTATTGGGCAGGGGGGTGTCTGCTCTCCGGCGTATTCTGGCAATCTGTCTGATGATGGGGGTGTTTTTACTGCCCATCCTGTCTGCAATCAACATGATCTTCAGCCCGCTTACCATAGCGATAATGGCTGGTCTGAGCGTTGGGGCATACGGGCTGCTGGGCAGGGGGGAGGCGGTATTTATGCTGTTGCTGGCCGCCACGATTTATTGCCTCTCTTATCTTTCTGTCCGGCCAGACGGGGCATTTATGCTGATATCTTTGGCAATTATTATTTCGGCCAGTGATATCGGGGCGTATTTTTCCGGGCGCATGATAGGCGGGCCCAAACTTGCCCCGGCCTTTAGTCCGTCCAAAACATGGGCGGGCTCTATTGGCGGTATTTTGTTTGCCCTCATCGCAGCAGAGGCGGCACTCTATGGTTTCTGGCAGATGCATTTGAGCGCTGCTCTTGGCGTGCTGGTCGCAGGGCTGGCCATATTATCGCAAATAGGTGATTTATATGAGAGCGCCATGAAGCGCCGTTTGGGGATTAAAGATAGCGGCCAGCTGGTACCCGGCCATGGCGGGGCATTGGACAGATTTGATGGCTATATGACGACCTTGCCTGTGGCAGCATGGGTGCTGGCAAGCGATATCGCCCTGCTAGGCAACCTGCAACCCCAATGATTTTGGGGATGGATGGATATAAATGACGGGAAAAAAACGATTAAGTGTTTTCGGGGCCACCGGTTCGGTTGGCAGCAGTACCCTGTCTCTTATAAGAGAGCATCCGGATAAATTTGCCCTTCATGCCCTTAGTGCCAATAGCGATTATCACAGCCTTGCACAGCTGGCACAGGAATTTCAGCCCTCTTGTGTGGTGATAGCCGATGAGGCGTTTTATACGCCCTTATCCGAGCGGCTGTCCGGTTTAGGGATTACTGTACTGGCAGGGCAAAAAGCCCTGGAGGAAGTGGCCACTCAAAAGGTGGATTTGCTGGTTGCCGCTATTGTTGGGCTGGCCGGGCTTGCCCCTGTCTGGCGGGCGGTGGAGGCCGGGCAAAATATTGCACTGGCGAACAAGGAAACGCTGGTTGCGGCCGGGCATCTGATTATGCCAGCAGCGGAAAAAAATGGCGCAACCCTTTTACCGATAGATTCTGAACATAATGCTATATTTCAATGTCTTAGATATGAAAGTCAGGCAGATATTAAAAAGATTATTCTTACCGCTTCAGGCGGGCCTTTCCGCGAAATGTCGATAGCCGAGATGCAAAATGTGACTATCGAACAGGCCTTGTTGCATCCAAACTGGTCTATGGGGCCAAAGGTTACTATTGATAGCGCGACCATGATGAATAAGGGGCTGGAGCTGATAGAGGCAGCCTGGCTGTTTGACCGCGGGGCAGAAAAGCTGGATGCCATTATTCATCCGCAATCCTCTATTCACGGCCTGGTCGGGTTTAAAGATGGCAGCTGGCTTGCCCAATTGGGAATAGCGGATATGCGTGTGCCGATTTCCTATGCGCTTGGCTGGCCGGACAGGCTTGGCTGGCAGGGGCAGGATTTTGATTTCTCGCAAGCCTTACAGCTGGATTTTGCCCCGATAGACGGACAAAAATTTCCCTGTTTTTCCCTGGCAAAACAGGTGCTGGGTCAGTCAGCCGAACAAGCGATTATTTTAAATGCGGCAAATGAAATGGCGGTTGCACAATTTCTGGCCGGAGAGATTGGTTTTGCGGATATTTCAACCATCGTTGAGCGCGCATTGGCAGCAGGCGATAGCGGTATCAAAGCCCATTCCTATGAGGCGGTAATAGCCCTGGATAGAGAAATTCGGCAAAGATAATTGCATCCCTTCGTTAGCTGGATTAAAAACAATCAGCCAGTCGGCATGAAAATTGCGATGCCGATAGATGTTGTTTGATGCAAGCAAGACCCGTACCCCCTTTGTTACAACAGGATAATATAAAATGCCGGATCTGGGTGGTTTCAATCAAATTCTGTTTTTCCTGCTGGTGATAACGCCTATTGTGTTTATTCACGAGCTTGGTCATTACTGGGCCGCCAGACGTTCCGGGGTCGTGGTAGAGGTGTTTTCCATCGGCTTTGGGCCCGAGCTATATGCATGGGTGGATAAACATGGCACGCGCTGGCGTATTGCCGTGCTTCCCCTTGGGGGCTATGTGAAAATGCGCGGCGATCAAAATGCTGCCAGTATTGCCTCTGCTTCGGCGCGCCGGATTGAGGGCAGTTTTGCCGGGGCAGGTGTGTTTCAGCGTATCGGCATTGTTGCGGCCGGGCCGATAGCCAATTTCCTGTTGGGTATTTTGCTATTTGCCGGTATTTATATGGGTGCTGGTAAAGCCTTTATCCCGCCTGTTATTGGCGAGGTTATGGAAGAGGGCGCAGCCATAGAGGCCGGGCTGAAAGAAGGGGATAAAATCCTCGCTATCGATGGCATAAATATTGATGATTTCAATGATATGCGCGTGATTATCTTTGAAAACCCGAACCGCGAATTATTGTTTGAGATAGACCGGCGCGGCGATAATTTCAGCCTGGCTGTAACGCTTAAATCTGCCTATTCCGAGGAATATGATTTAAGCTACGGGGTGCTGGGGGTTCGCTCTTCGGCTGCGGGGGATTTTCGTAAATTAGGCGTTGCAGAAGCCCTTTATACCGCCAGTATCGATACCTTTAATCTATGTGCGGCCATGTTGCGCGGGATCGGCAGGCTGGTCACCGGTCAGGCCAGTAGCGGCGAAATAGGCGGGCCTGTGCGAATTGCCGAATTATCTGCGGATGCCGCACAACAGGGACTGGCCGCCTTTATTATTTTTACAGCCCTGATTTCGATAAATCTGGGGCTTATCAATTTATTTCCTATACCTGCTCTGGATGGCGGGCATCTGGTGTTTTTCCTGATAGAGGCAGTTATCGGCAAGCCTTTACCAGACGGGGTGCAGGACAAATTGAATCGGGTGGGGGTAGCCCTGTTATTATCCCTGATGGTGGTGGTAATTTCGTTAGATATTGTTAGAAAGTTCACAAACTAGGGCTAGGCGCTATTCTGTGGTAAAGTTTTTTGCAAAAATAGCCGTTTACAGCTTATACTCAGCACGGTTTATCGGATAAGGCACATTTGTTCTATAAAAATGAGGTTTCAGATGCTTCTGCTTAGGAAGATCCTATTTTCAACAGCTCTGCTTTTTGCCGTTGGGCTGTCTTCAGTCTCTCTGGCGCAGTCAGCAGGGGATCGCTTTACCGTGGACGCTATTCTGGTTGAGGGCAATGAGCGGGTTACCGATGCCACCATCCTGGCCTATTTGCCGATAAAGACAGGCGATGAGATCGATCTTCAGGCACTGGATCAGGCGATCGGCAGTCTGTTTGCTACCAATTTGTTTGAAAATGTCAGCATTTCACGCTCCGGCAATCAGGTGATTATCGAGATTGTGGAAAACCCCATCATTAGCCGGATTAATATTGAAGGCAATGATGTGCTAACCGATGAGCGGTTGCTTGCCGAGCTGGATGTACAGCCGCGCCGGGTCTATACAGCAGAGGTGGCCCGCACAGCAACCCAGCGTTTGCTGGAGATTTATCGTCTATCGGGGCGTTTTGCGGCCAGTGTTGTACCAAAAATCATCCGCCAGGATAATAACCGTGTCGATCTTGTCTTTGAGGTGGATGAAGGCCCGCTGATTAAAATCCAGTCTATTCGTTTTCTGGGTAATTCTGCTTTTTCAGATTATGCCTTGCGCCAGATTATTTCCAGCCGTGTCGAGCGGTGGTGGGCGCTCTTCAGCTCAACCGATAAATATGATCCCGGCCGGCTGGATTATGATGTACGGCTATTGCGCCAGTTTTACCTAAGCCGCGGATATGCCGATATTGATGTGGTACGCGCACAAGGCGGCCTGTTATCTGACCGTTCCGGCTTTGCAGTGACCTTTTCTCTAAAAGAGGGGCCGCGCTACCGTCTAAAGGATATCAGCTTTACCTCAGAGATTGAATCGGTTGATATCAGCCGGCTGCGCGACCTTATTCAGCTGGAAGAAGGGGACTGGTATGATGTACGCGCCATTGAAGAGGGGCTGTTAAATATCACCAATGAGCTGGGTAATTTTGGCTATGCCTTTGTCAATGTAACCCCGGAAGTGTTTACCGATCCGGAAACACAAACATTGAATGTGCAGATTAATATCGGTGCGGCGACCAAGAATTTTGTTGAGCGCATCGAGGTTATTAATAATTCGCGCACCCTGGATAATGTGGTACGCCGCGAATTGGAACTGGTAGAGGGCGATGCCTATAACCAGCTAAAGATAGACAGATCACTGCGCAAAGTGCGCGGGCTTGGCTTTTTCCGTAAAGTGGATGTGCAAACACTTCCCGGCTCAACCGATGACCAATCCATTGTCCAATTTGATGTAGAAGAACAGCCCACAGGCGATTTTTCTGTCGGGCTGGGCTATTCCTCGATTGATAAAACTACGCTGACGCTGGGGATTAAGGAGCGGAATTTTCTGGGTTCGGGTCGGGCTACAAATTTTGCGATTTCAACCTCGGATACACGTGCCGATTACCGTATTGGCCTGACAGAGCCTTATCTGTTTGATCGCAATCTGCGCGGCAGTATCGAGCTATTCAGGGAACAGGTCAAAGAAACCAGCGTGGAGGTCGAGACACAAGGCCTGCAAACCTCTGCCTCTTTTAATGCTGCCCGTGATTATTATCACCGTTTCGGATACGGGTTTGTGACCAAAGATACCGTGCAGAAAAGCAGCACAACCGCCACCTCGGATACTGGTGATGAAGGCAAAACCGTCACAGAATCCACCATTTCCTATACGCTTGGCCGCGATACCTTGAACAACCGTTTTGACCCGAGCGAGGGCTATTTGCTGGAAGCCAGCCAGGATTATGCCGGCATAGGCGGGGATGTAAATTATCTGCGCACCAATTTGCGGGCGGCCTATTACCAGCCCTATTTCTTTAATGCTCTGGTGTTGGGCGTTCGTGGCCGGGCAGGGGTTGTTGAAGGGCTGGATGAAAAAGTATCCCAGTCCGGGCGTTTTTTCCTGGGGGGTCGCCGGGTAAGAGGCTTTGATGGCAGCGGTATTGGCCCGCGCGATACCGGCACAGATTCAGCTGTTGGCGGTAATTATATGTATTCCGGTTCGATAGAGCTGATATCCCGCCTTGGTCTGAGCGATGATTTGGGTATTCGCTGGACGGTCTTTTCCGATTTTGGCTCTGTCTGGGATACGGATTATCCAAACGGGGTGACAGGGGCAGATGATGATAAACTGCGTCAATCTATCGGCGTTGGTTTTTTATGGGATACCGCTATCGGGCCTTTGACCTTTTACTGGGCAGATGCCATTTCGAAATCCTCGCATGACAAGCTGAAACGCTTTCAGTTCAACATCGGCACACGCTTTTAAGGCGCGCATGAAGGTATAAAATGCATTTTTTTCTGGATAAATTTTCTGCACAAAATCCCTTGCGCTATCTCATCCTGGCATTGGCAATGTTCTGGATGGCGGTGTTTTTAATGCCCCTGCCAGCTGTGGCGCAGGATGCAGGAGAGCGTTTTTCTTTTCAGCGGGTCGCGGTAATTGATCTGGCACGCATTATCAGGGAATCCGAAGCAACAGAGCGGGTGCGTGCGTTACTGGACAGCAAGAGCGAAGAGTTTCAAAAGGAATTTGCAGAAAAAGAAGTACAGCTTCTGGCAAAGGAAAAAGAGCTTAAGGCGCGTCAGAGCCTAATTTCAGAAGAGGCCTATCAAGAAGAAGTCCGCGCCTTTCAGCGCGATGTGGCTGCTGTTCAGCAAGATATTCAAAATAAAAGACAATCCCTTGACAGAGCCCTGCAGCAAGCTCAGGACAAAATCAGACAATTGGCCACCACTATTGTTGCCGAGCGAGCATCCGAGCTGAATATCGATCTGGTGTTCAAAGAAGAGCAGCTGTTGATTTTCCGCAATCAGTTGAATATCACCGATGATGTGCTGGAGCGCTTAAACCTCCGCACAAAGGACGCTCAGCTGGAAATAAGCGAGCCAACCAAGACAAAAAGTGAGTAGGTGATGGGGCGGGCATCTGGCAGAGTTCATAAAGCCGCTAGAAGCTGGCCGATATCCGAATTATGCAAGGCTGGTGATATTCAGCTGATAAAAGGCCGCCCGGATCAAGAGATAAACAGTGTGACCAGCATAATTGCCGCGGTTTCGGGCGCGCTGGTTCTTATCACCCATAAAAAATATATTGCCGAGATTAAGGCGGTTTCCGGGCTGGTATGCCTGACCTCTGCTGAATTGGCAGAAGAGCTGCAAAAAGAGCTGATAGAGCCGGTTATTCTGGTTGCATCGCGCCCGCGTGCCGCCTTTGGCCGCGTTCTGGCGTTGATGTTTGCGCCATCTTCGCACGTCGGCGGCATTTCCGATTTAGCCGATATCCATCCCGATGCCAAAATTGACCCCACGGCCAGGGTTGACGCATTTGCTGTTATTGGCGCTGATTGCATTATCGGGGCAGGCTGCCAGATTGGCGCCCATACGGTTTTAGCAGAAAATGTATCTCTTGGCGCACATTGCCAGATTGGCGCGCATAATGTGCTTTCAAATCTGCATTGCGGTGAAGGGGTGAAAACAGATGCCCATTGTGTTATCGGCAAGCGCGGCTTCGGCTTTGACGGGCAGGGGGCTGATCTGCAAATCCTGCCGCATCTGGGACAGGTGGTCATTGGCAAGGGGTGCGATATTGGTGCCGGTGTGACAATTGATAGAGGCGCGCTGGATGACACCATTATTGGCGATTATGTGATGATAGATAATCAATGTCATATCGCGCATAATGTGGTGATAGCCGATAATGTGATTATTCTGGGACAGGCCGGTATCGCTGGCAGTGTTGCGATAGGTAAAAACAGTATCATTGGCGGGCAAGTCGGTATTGGCGATCATATTCACATCGGCGATAATGTCGTGATTGCGTCTAAATCAGGTGTGACAAAGGATATTGAAAAGGCAGGCAGTTATGCCGGCTTTCCAGCGATGCCAGCACGAGAGTTCTGGGTGCAAATGGCCAGCGCACGGCGCAAAACCACCTCATCTAAATCCTAGCGAAACCCGGCGGCTATCTGTATGGTAAAACAGCGTTAAAAGGGGGAAGAATAAAATGAGCAAAACTAAAATATTGGGATATGCGGAGATTGAAAAATTATTGCCGCATCGTGCGCCCTTTTTGCTGATAGATAAAATAAGTGATATAAAGCTGGGTCATTCGGCTGTGGGAATAAAGGCGGTTAGCGGAAATGAGCCGTATTTTGTCGGGCATTTTCCTGGCAATCCTGTGATGCCGGGCGTTTTGATTGTCGAGGCTATGGCACAAACTGCCGGCGCATTGGCCGCCCTCAGCCTTGGCGCCGAAGCCGAGGACAAGCTGGTTTTCCTGGCATCTGTCAATAACACTAAATTCAAAACCCCCGTGCGTCCGGGCGATCTGCTGGAAATGCATGTGGAAAAGATAGCAGGACGCAATTTGCTATGGAAGTTTTCCGGCACAGGAATGGTCGATGGCAAAGTGGTCAATCAGGCAGAATTTTCTGCGATGATCGTGGATAAGGATAGCTAGGTAAATGAGTGTTACGCAACATCCAACGGCTATCATCTCGCCGCGTGCCCGGCTTGGCCAGAATATTGAAATCGGCCCCTATTCGGTTATTGGCGATAATGTCCAGCTGGGTGATAATATCAAAATTCACAGCCATGTTGTGATAGATGGCCATACCCGTATCGGTGCCGGCAGCGAGATTTTTCCCTTTGCGGCTATCGGGCTTGCCCCGCAACATACCCGCTATGAGGGCGAGGCATCCGAGCTGATTATTGGCGAAAATAACCTGATGCGCGAATATGTCACCATGCATCCGGGCACAAAAGTCGGCGATATGAAAACCATCATTGGCGATAATAACCTGTTTTATGTGGGTGCGCATATCGCCCATGATTGTGTGGTAGGCAATAATGTGATTTTGGCAAACCATGTCGGGGTGGGCGGCCATGTCACTATCGGGGATTATGCCTATTTGGGGGGCTATTCGGCTATCCATCAATTTGTGCGTATTGGCGAGCATGCCATTATCGGGGGCGGTACAGCGATTACCGCAGATGTTATCCCCTATGGTCTTGCCTCTGGCCCAAGAGGGGCATTGCATGGGCTGAATATTGTCGGCTTGCGCCGGCGCGGTTTTGATAAAGAAGCACTGGCTGCCCTGAAAAAAGCCTATGCAGGCCTGTTCGCATCCGAAGGCTTGTTCAAAGAAAATCTGGTTAAAACCAAGGCAGAGCTGGGCGAGCATGATATGGTAGATAAGCTGGTACAATTTATCGAAGAGGGGGCTGACCGCGCCCTCTGCCAGCCCCAAAAATAGGGATATCTTATGGGACGGCTTGGTATAATTGCAGCACGCGGCACGCTTCCGCTAGAGCTGGCACAAGCCGCCCAATCCAGAGGGGAGCGCCCCTATATCATCTGTCTGGAAGGGCAGTCTGATGCAGATTATTCGGCGTTTGAGCATGGTATCTTTGCCCCTGGCCAGTTAAAGGCGGTTACCCGGGCGCTTGGCCAATCTGGCTGTGACCGGCTGTTGCTGGCAGGCAAATTCACCCGCCCTTCCTTGCGCCAATTAAAGCTGGATAGTACAGGGGCTGCCTTGCTGGGCCGGCTGGCACTAAAGGGCGATGATACCGCTCTTCGGCTGATATCTGACTATTTTGCCAGCCACCAGATTACCGTTTTGCCCAATACAGATTTCCTGCCAGAACGTTTATTGGCCAAGGGGTATCATTTTGGCCGTCCGCTCAATGAAGGCGAGGAAGCCGCCCTTCGCCTGGGTGTGGTGCTGTTATCGGCTATAGGTCATCTGGATGTGGGTCAGGCCGTGATTGCCCAGCAAGACAGAATATTGGCTATCGAGGCAGCAGAGGGAACCGCCGCCATGATTGCCAGAACAGCAGATCTGATAGATAACAGCGCAGATGGCGTTGTTTTTGTCAAAATGGCCAAAAGCCGGCAGGATAAAGCACTGGATATGCCTGTTATTGGCATCGAAACGATAGAAAGTCTGGCAAAGGCAGGGGTGCAGGTTATAGCGGTAGAGGCATCCCATACCATGCTGGCAGATAGTCTGGAAGCGGTTGAAGCAGTGCTTGACGACCATCAGATGATATTAACAACCCATCTGGAAGTCCCCGCTTTTCCTGAAAATAATCCAGAGGAAAAATAATGCCTGTTTCAGCCTTTATTCTGGCAGGTGAGGCCTCGGGCGACAGGCTGGCAGCCCAATTGATGGCGGCGGCAAGCGATGTTTTTCCGGGCATTAGCTGGTTCGGGATAGGCGGGGCAAAAATGCAAAAAGCCGGGCTGGCCTCTCTTGGGGATATGGATAGCCTGTCCATTATCGGCTTTGGCGAAGCTCTGGCCAGCTTTACCACCCTTTCAAGGCTGGCAGACAGGCTGATAGCCGAGATCATCGCCCGCCAGCCGGAATATGTGTTTACCGTAGATAGTAAGGGATTTTCCCTGCGCTTTGCCAAACGGTTACGCAAAGCCCTTGCTGGCAACAGGTATCAGCCCAAACTTATCCATATGGTTGCCCCGACTGTCTGGGCCTGGGGGGCATGGCGGGCAAAAAAATTCGGGCAATATTTTGACCATATTTTTTGTTTATTCCCGTTTGAGCCAGCCTATTTCTCGGCCCTGCCTGTAAAAGCTGTCTTTGTTGGCCATCCAGATAGTGACGGGCAATGCCGCCCCTTTCCCGATAAGGGGGGGGAGATGCATATTTTATTGCTGCCAGGCAGCCGTGCCGGCGAAATAGCCCGGCATTTGCCAGTGATGCTGGAGGCCGCTTCCCGGCTGATACAAAAAAATTCCGCGATTAAATTCTCACTACCCCTATTGCCGCATTTGCACAGCCAGGCCACAGAAATACTGAAAAAATCTGAAACAGGACAAACGATAGACCTAACTGCCCTGCCGGCCAGCCAGGCCTTTAAAGAGGCACATTTTATGATTGCCTGTTCCGGTACCGTGACGCTGGAGGCAGCGATTGCCGGTGTGCCTGGTGTGGTGATTTATCATTTATCGCTGGCCAATCGGATATTTGCGAAATATTTTTACAAGCCGGCGACCCCTGTATTGCCGGACATTATTCTGGATAGTCATTTTTATCCCTTTTTATTGCCGCCGCATCTAGACGCAGAAAACATCACAGCCCTGACAGAACAGGCGATAGGCGATATTGAACACCGGAATAAACAGGGTAAGAAAATGTCTGAACAGTTGATATCTGTTCTCAGCCCGGATGGCAAAAAATATGCAGAGCGGTTAAAAACCGCTCTGCAAACTTTGTCATGAAAGAGGTTTTATCCGTTATTTAACCGCGCTTGTCCAGAGGGGTAAAATCGCGCTGGGCTGGCCCTACATAAAGCTGGCGTGGACGCCCGATACGCTGGGTATCATCCTCGATCATTTCTTTCCATTGTGAAATCCAGCCAACTGTGCGGGCAACGGCAAACAGAACCGTAAACATGGACGTTGGGAAATTCATCGCTTTCAGGATAATCCCGGAATAAAAATCTACATTTGGATAGAGCTTTTTCTCAATAAAATAGGGGTCTTTCAGTGCCAGCTCTTCCAGCTCCATCGCCAGTTCCAGCAACGGGTCTTCTACCCCCAGCTTGTTCAGCACTTCATGACAGGATTTGCGCAATACCTGGGCGCGCGGGTCATAATTTTTATATACGCGGTGGCCAAAACCAAACAGGCGGAAGGGATCATCCTTATCCTTTGCCTTATCCACAAAGGTTTTAATATTGGATTTATCGCCAATTTCATTCAGCATATTCAAAACCGCTTCATTCGCCCCGCCATGTGCAGGCCCCCATAATGAGGCAATGCCGGCAGCGATACAGGCAAAGGGGTTCGCCCCGGATGAGCCGGCCAGACGCACGGTTGAGGTAGAGGCATTTTGTTCATGATCGGCATGCAGAATGAAAATCTTGTCCATCGCATCGGCTATAACAGGGTCAATCTCATATTCCTCTGCCGGGACAGCAAAACACATATGCAGGAAATTTTCGGCATAATTCAGATTGTTACGTGGATAATTAAAAGGCTGGCCAATAGAATATTTATAAGCCATCGCTGCCAAAGTTGGCATTTTGGCGATTAAACGGTGCGAGGCAACCATCCGCTGCTTTTCATCATTGATATCGGTAGAATCATGATAAAAGGCAGAAAGCGCACCTGTTACCCCGCACAGGATAGCCATCGGGTGAGCATCCCGGCGAAACCCTCTAAAAAAAGCAGAAAGCTGTTCATGAACCATTGTATGATGGGTGATAGAGGTAACAAAGTTATCGCGTTCTGTTTTATTGGGTAGCTCGCCATTTAGCAATAAATAGGCAACTTCCAGAAAATCGGACTGATCGGCCAGCTGTTCAATCGGGTATCCGCGATGCAATAACACACCCTGATCCCCGTCAATATAGGTCAGCCCGGAAAGACAAGATCCCGTAGCCCCATATCCCGGGTCAAAGGTGAACTGCCCTGTCTGTGCATAAAGCTTGCGAATATCAATAACATCCGGGCCAATGCTGCCCCCCAGAAGCGGCAGGTCAACACGGCTTCCAGTCTGGTTATCGGTAAGGGTTACAGTTTTATTGCTAATTGTATCAGACATTTATTTTTTCCCCGAAACGCACCTAATATTATGGAGTGCCAGTATAAGCTGTTTATGCGATTATTTGCAAATATCTTGTATTCTTCTTTGTACTTCTTCCCGGCCTAAAATGACAATAATATCTAAAATAGACGGCGCGGTTTTTGTACCGGTAAGAGCCGCCCGTAAAGGCAGACCAATATCCTTCATTTTCAGCTCGTTAGCTGCCATCCATTCTTTCAAGGCAGGTTCAAACGCCGCCAGGGTTTCCGGGGCATCTGTCATAAAATCGCAAAAGGCCTGAAGGCGGCTTCGGGCTTCTGGTGTCAGCAAGGCTTGTGCTTCATCTGCTATCTCTGGTGCGCCGGAACAAAACAGCCATTTGCTCATCTCTACCAGTTCTGGAATGGTTTGCGCGCGTTCGGTAAAGAGCGGCATCATCGTCTCTAGCCAGCCTTTGGTTCGGGCAACCCCGGCCGGGTGTCTTTCCATCACCATCTCTGCCAGCCTGGCCGGGTCTGCCTGGCGCATCCAGTGATGATTGACCGATTTCAGTTTATCAAAATCAAATCGGGCGGCACTTTTGCCGATATGGCTGCCATCAAACCAGTCAATGGCCTGTTCCAGGCTAAACAGCTCGTCATCGCCATGTGACCAGCCCAGCCGTGCCAGATAATTCAGCATCGCTTCTGGCAGATAGCCCATTTCTTGATAGGCATCCACACCCAGCGCGCCATGCCGTTTCGATAATTTTGCCCCATCTGCCCCGTGAATCAGCGGAATATGCCCGAAAACCGGCACGTCCCAGCCAAGCCCCTGATAGATATGATATTGGCGAAAGCCATTATTGAGGTGGTCATCACCGCGAATAACATGGGTAATGCCCATATCATGATCATCCACCACAACCGCCAGCATATAGGTAGGGCTGCCATCACTGCGAAGCAGAATCATATCATCGAGCTGATCATGGCGAATGGCGACACGCCCCTGAACCATATCTTCTATCACTGTCTCGCCGGTTTCAGGCATTTTTAGCCGAATGGTAAAAGGGGCATCTTGCGGGGCATCTGTCCTGTTACGCCAGGGCGAGCGCACCGGCACGCCATCCTGCCTGGCTTTGGTGCGAATGGCTTCCAGCTCTTCTGTGCCAAGATAGCATTTATAGGCCGTGCCGCGTTCCAGCATTGCAAAGGCTGCCTTTTGATGCTGTTCTTGCCGACTGGATTGCAGTAGCGCTTCTTCTGCCCCTTGCAGGCCAAGCCAGCGCAAACCGTCATGAATAGCCTCTACCGCTTCGGGCGTAGAGCGTTTTTTATCTGTATCTTCAATACGAAGCAGATATTTTCCGCCATGATGGGCAGCAAATAAATAGTTAAATAGCGCGGTTCGTGCCCCGCCAATATGCAGATAGCCGGTAGGGGAAGGGGCAAATCGAGTGATGACGCTCATCTTTTATTAATACCTTGTCTCTATAATAGGGGGCTGAGGACAGCATCTTGTTTTAAGGGGGTATAACATGCCTAATAGTAAAATGGCACTCTTGGCGTTAAAAATATCTGACCGGTATCATCTGGTCTGGGGTCTGTTATGCCTGATTGCCGGCATTTTGATATTTGGGCTAAAACCGACGGGTAACCTTGTCTTTCTGGCCATGTTTGGGCTGTTTATTTCTGGCATCATCTATAAATTTTCCCGTCATTTTTCGCGCTATCTGCCGCAAGGGCTGATCGTTAATCTTATCGGGTTTGGGGCTGTTTTTATTCTGGCAGGTATCCTTGTTGCGGCGACAGAATATTTTCGCCATACCCATCCGGTTCTCAGCCAGCCGGAAAATATCCGCCTCCAGGCTGTTATCGAGGATATATCCTTGCGCCCCACTGGCAGGGTGCGCCTGCAACTAAAGGTTCTGGACAGCCCCTCATCGGCCATCGGCCCGGATAGCCGAATTCGGATAACCACAAAACCGCTTCACCCTTTTCAGGCAGGCGACAGAATAGAGGCAGATGCCCGGTTATTTCCCCTTAGCCTGCCGGCGTTTCATGGCCGACCCGATTATGCACGCCAGCATTATTTTAGCGGTCTTTCTGCTAGCGGCTTTATCACCCGCCTGCATCGCCATGATGCCGGGTTTGAAAACACGCTTTCCATGCGTCTGACCAATTGGCGGCGCAGCTTTGCCCATGATTTAAACGAATTTATGCCGCCGCCTCTTGGCGGTATTGCGGGGGCGTTACTGGTCGGGGTGCGCGATTTTATTCCGCCCGAGAGCTATGAGAGTTTTCGCAAATCAGGTCTGGCTCATCTTCTGGCCATATCCGGATTACATATGGGGCTATTTTGTTTTTCTGTGTATGGGGCGATGCGATTTGGCTTTGCTTTTTTTTCGTCCGCATCCCAGCGTTTTCCTGCGCATAAGCTGGCGGCGGTTGCGGCATGGCTGGCAGGCGGCATCTATCTTTGTCTGTCCGGCTTTCCTGTTTCGGCGATACGGGCTTATTTAATGGCCTGTATTGTGATAGCTGCGGTATTGAGCGACAGGCGCGCCCTGACGGTTCGCAATCTGGCACTGGTTGGCGGTGTGATGCTATTTTTAACCCCCTCACTGGTCTATAGCGCAGGGTTTCAGCTTTCTTTTCTGGCCAGTTTCGGGATTATCTATACGCTCGGCCTTGTGCGTGATATGCAGATTAAAAACCGCCTGACAAGATGGGCTGTCTTTATGATCCTCAGCTCTGGCATGGCAGCAGGGATCACCTTGCCTGTTATTGCCTATCATTTTGCCCATTTCACCCTTTGGAGCGTTATGGCCAATCTGGTCGCTATTCCGCTCACAGCTATAGTGATATTGCCATCAGGTATTGTGGTTTTACTGGCAGGTTTGACAGGATTTGAGCCTGTTTTGCAAGTCACAGCAGGGATTATGGCACTACCGCTTGGCTGGCTTGCGGCTTTTTCTAATCTGATAGCCAGCTTGCCTTATGAGGGCAGCTATCTTGGCCCGCCGCCTGTATTTCTGTTGTTTGGCTTTTCGCTTGCGGCTGTGATGCTGGCCAGCCTGTCTGGTATCTGGCGCGGGGCAGGGGCAGGAATGGCCGGTCTGTCCGCTATTATCTGGGCAATGATGCCCTTGCCGGATGGCGTGTTTCTTATGGCCGGCCAGCAGCCTGTTATGGTGGTGCGAAGCGATAGGGGAAATCTGCTCATCACCGAGAAATTATCCGATTTCTGGCAAAGCCATAGTGCAATTTTGCTGGGACAGGGGGAGGGTGTAAAAGCAGATTGCCCGGATAGCTCCTATTGCATTTTGCCGCTTGCACCCCGGTCTCAAAACCGGCAACAAACCCTGGCCTTTGCCCGATATCGACGTGCCCTTAGCCATCTGTGCGGGGCAGGGTATGACTATATTATCAGTGCAGAAAAACCTTTATATCCATGCCGGGACGGACAGGAAATACATCATCTGGATACCCATAACAATATCCGATATTCAATTTATTTTCAGAGCGATAATATATTTTATTCACGTAATATTTCAACGGTTGAGTATAAATGGCATCCTGTCTTTAATAGCGGCGTACAAGCCCGGTAAGCCGCCCTTGTATTCGCACCTGATCGGCCTCAAAATAACGGGTCTCGTAATTGGGGTTGGCCGCTTCCAGCCCAATTCGGCCAGGCTCCCTGCGCAGGGTTTTTAACGTCGCTTCATGTTCTTCGACCAGTGCCACCACTATATCCCCGCTATTGGCCTGGTCTGTGCGTTTGATAATAACCGTATCCCCTTCATGGATACCGGCATTGATCATGGAATCGCCGACAATCTCCAGGGCAAAATGCTCCCCGCCCGAAACCAGTGTATCCGGTACCGCCAGATAGCTGGTAGGATCAGATAAGGCCTCGATAGGGGTACCCGCGGCAATCCGCCCAAGCAAGGGCAGCTCTATTGTGCCAGAACCGCTCTGTTCTGTGCCAAAATCAGGGCGGATAATATTGCTTTCCGGCTTTGTGGCTGCCCCGGGGTGGCGCAAAATTTCAATGGCGCGCGCCCGGTTGGCCAATTTGCGAATATAACCGCGCTCTTCCAGCCCGGATATCAGCCGATGTATGCCTGATTTGCTGGCCAGCCCGACCGCCAGGCGCATTTCATCAAAAGAGGGGGAGATATCATGTTCGGCCTGATGTTCAATCAGAAAAGTCAAAAGCTGATGCTGTTTTTCGGTAAGCATGCGTATGCTCCTCTATTCCGGATAATGCCAAAAATGCCCTGATATTATCCCAATATTATCATGGCACAAAATAGTGTTCTGTTTCTGTTCTATCTCAGGAAAAAGAACAAATCAAGAATATTTCAAAAAATTTGACATTCGGGTGATAGAGGGGCGGCGGTTACAGGCTGGCCGGAATATCCATCACCGGGACATTTTCGCCCGCCAGTACAGCTTTGGCATAAGGTGGGCGCAGGATAAGCAGCTCGGCATGGCAAAAATTACGCAGCATGGAGCTATCCTGCCTGCCAAAGGGTTTAACACAAAGCTGGCCGTGCGAATTATGGACATATTGGGCACGGATATAGTCCTGGCGGCGGTCATTTTCCGGCATATCGATGGCCAGAGGCATGAGGCGCGTTTCGGGCAGGGCAGAGAGGCCAAGAAACACCCGTATCGCTGGCAAGACAAAGACCAGGCTGCATACGCCTGCAGAAACCGGATTGCCTGGCAGGCCTAAAAAGGGGATATTTTGCCAGCTTGCCGCGATCAGTGGTTTTCCCGGTCGCATGGCAATGCGCCAAAAATCTATTTCTGCGGCGCTATCGGCCATTAAATCAGATGCAATATGGTCGTGATTGCCAACCGATGCCCCGCCTGTACAGACAATCAGGTCAAACTGGCCATATCTGGCACGACCGGCCTCCAGAGCAGTGATAAGTGCCTGTGCCTTATCCCCGATAATGCCCAAATCAATAATTTCTGCACCTGTCTGTTGCAGCGCATGGCGCAAAAAAACGCTATTGGAATTGATAAGCTGGCCGGTTTCAGGCGCGCGGCCGACCTCTACCAGCTCATCACCGCTGGACAGGATAGCCACTACCGGCTTTTTTCGGACAGGCAGATTTGTATGCCCTGCCAGGCTCGCCAGCGCCAGATGACGTGCGCCAAGCAGTGTACCAGCAGATAAAATACCCTCGCCCTGGTTAAAATCCAGCCCTTTTGGACGCACAAACTGGCCGGGCTTCACACCTTCTTGCAAGATGATGCTGCCGGCTTTTTTGTGGACATCTTCTTGCAGGGCGATAGCATCTGCCCCTTCCGGCAGATAGGCGCCGGTAAAAATACGCATTGCCTGGCCATCTGCCAGCCTCCCTGCCGCGATATGCCCGGCCGCCGCTTCGCCTGTGACATCAAACGCGGTACCCGCTGGCAGCGCGTTTTCATTGGTTTGCAGGGCATAGCCATCCATTGCCGAGATATCGGCCGCAGGATGGGGTATAAGAGCGGTAATATCTTGTGCCAATATACGGCCAGCTGCTTCTTGCAGGGCGATAGTCTCGCCGGGCGCGCGTCCCATCATCGAAAAAATAGCTTCCTGTGCCTCTGCAACGGGTTTTAGCTCAGTCATTTTTTTCAAAATCACCTGATTTGCCGCCAGATTTATGGATTAATCCTATCTGGCCGATTTGCATATCCCTATCGATAGATTTGCACATATCATAGACGGTCAGGGCGGCGATACTAACAGCTGTCAGGGCTTCCATCTCTACGCCTGTGCGCCCTTGCAGGCGACATTCTGCGCGGATATCAATGGCGCAATCTGTCTCATTCAGTGCCAGAGAGACATCAATATGGCTAAGGCTTAATGGATGGCAAAGGGGGATAAGCTCGCTGGTTTTTTTTGCCCCCATAATGCCAGCCAGCTGCGCGACAGAAAGCACATCGCCTTTTTTCAGCCCGCCCTCACGTACCGCAGAAAGGGTAGCTGCCTGGACAAAAACCTGTCCTGTGGCAATTGCTTTGCGGCTGGTCTCCTCCTTCTCGCCCACATTCACCATTTGCGGGCGGCCATCATGGGTGAAATGCGTAAAATCAGCCATCTCTTTATCTCTCCCCCCCTTTTTTTTGCTGTTATTTACTGGCTACGGGGTTGGCAAGGATATCCCTGGTTGCCTGGTATACATCTTGTGCGCGCATCAAACTCTCGCCTATCAGAAAACATCTGGCACCGGCAGCGGCCATTTCTGCCAGATCGCTGGGATGAAACAGGCCGCTTTCAGCAACTGCGATACGCCCATCCGGCAGTAGCGGCAACATGGATTTGCCTACTTCCAGCGATATTTCCATTGTTTTTAAATTACGGTTATTAATCCCCATCAGCGGCGATTGCAGCTGGCAAGCGCTTTCCAGCTCGCTTGCATCATGTACCTCTATCAGCACATCCATCCCCCATTCATGGGCGGCCGCTTCCAGCTCGCGCGCCTGTGCCAGAGAGAGCGAGGCCATAATCAGCAAAATACAATCTGCCCCCAGGGCGCGGCTCTCGATAATCTGGATGGGGTCAATCATAAAATCCTTGCGCAGGACGGGCAGGGATACCGCACCTCTGGCGGCCTGCAAATACAGATTATCGCCCTGAAAATAGGTTTTATCGGTCAGAACCGAAAGACAGCTTGCCCCGCCTTCTTCATAGGCGTGTGCCAGGCTGGGCGGGTCAAAATCCGGGCGTATCAGCCCCTTGGAAGGAGAGGCTTTTTTCAGCTCGGCTATCAGCCCATATCCGGTTTCAGACGCGCGCCTGAGAGCAGAAATAAAACCCCTGGGGGCATCGGCCAGTTTGGCGCGTGCCTCTAATTCAGCCTGGCTGATCTGTTGTTTTAGGGCAGATATTTCTGCACTTTTTGTTTCATTTATTTTGTTAAGAGTATCTGACATATATCTGTTTTTATATATTTTTATTAGTTGTTTTAATCAGGGTATCTAACGCATTTAACGCCTTTTTGCTGTCAATGGCTGCTGTGGCACGCCCCAGCGCATTTGATAATTCTGTTTCATGCCCGCCGGCGACCAGCGCCCCGGCAGCGTTCAGCAACACAATATCGCGGTAAGGCCCTGCCTCGCCCTCAAGAAGGCGGCGCAAGGCAGCGGCATTCACTTCCGGATTGCCGCCCCTGATATCGTCTATCGAGGCGGTTTTTAGCCCCAGATCAGACGGGTGCAGGGTAAAGCTCTTTATCTGACCATTGCGTAATTCGGTAATCTGGTTTGTGCCAGTGGTGCTAAGCTCATCCAGGCCATCTGCCCCATGCACGACCCAGGCATGGCGTGTTCCCAGCTTATCCAGCGCTTTGGCAAAGGGGCGCAACCACACCGCATCAAAACTGCCGACCAGTATCCGCGTCACCTGTGCCGGATTGGAAAGCGGGCCCAGCAAGTTAAAAATAGTGCGCACCCCAAGCTCTGCTCGGATAGGGCCTACATGGCGCATGGCGGCATGATGGCGCGGTGCCATTAAAAAGACAACACCTGCCGCCTCCAGCGCTTCTTCCAGCGCCGCAAACGGGCATTCCATATTAATGCCCAGCATGGACAGGACATCGGCGGCTCCGCTTTTGGAAGAAACTGCCTTATTGCCATGTTTGGCCACTGGAATACCTGCCCCTGCAACCACCATCGCTGTTGCGGTAGAAATATTATAGGTACCGATTTTATCGCCGCCTGTACCAACTATATCCATTGCCGCATCCGGGGCGTTAATATGCAAGGCTTTGCTGCGCAGGACGCCGGCTCCGGCAGCGATATCCTCAGGGGTTTCGCCGCGCATCCGCAACCCGACCAGAAAGCTGGCCAATTCCACCGGGCTGGCCTGACCTTCCATAATCTCGTCAAAGGCCGTGCGCATCACCGCTTCTGGCAGTTCTGTTCCCTCGATTATTTGCTTGGTAATATGGTGTAATTTTTCAGACATGAACCTGATCCGGAAATTTTTTATCCAGGGCGAGAAGCTGGCTTTCCAGGCGCAGCATTTCTGCTTCATCTGGTAAGTTATTTTGGCCGGTAAAGGCCAGAAAGGTGCGCAATAATCGGTAGCCGCCTGCAGAAGCGATAGATTCAGGATGAAACTGCACCCCGTGAATAGGCCGGCTTTGATGTTCCAGACCCATAATTTTACCATCGGCTGTAGTGGCGGTGATATTCAGGCAATCCGGCAAATGGGCTTCATCTGCCAGCAGGGAATGATAGCGGGTGACAACAAACTGGCTGTCTATGCCTTCAAATATCCCCTGATTTTGATGGGTGATATAGGAAAGCTTGCCATGCATGGGCGGCGAGAAATGTTTCAGCTTGCCGCCAAAGGCGGTGCAAATGGCCTGATGGCCCAAACATACCCCCATAATCGGCAGGCTGGCCGGGGCGGCTTTTATCAAATCCACCAGAATACCGGCATCCGCTGGCACGCCAGGGCCAGGCGAAAGCACCAGGCCGGAAGGCTGCATCGCCAATATTTCCTCTACCGATTTGGCATCATTGCGGATAGTGATAACCTCTGCGCCCAAATCGGACAGAAAATGCCATAAATTCCAGGTGAAGCTATCATAATTGTCGATTAGAATGATCATGGCAGGTAAAATTCAGTATCGGTTTTTAAAATAAAGGATAGTTAATTTAAGGGCATATAATATCGCCCAAGCATCAAAATTACTACCTTTAATCTGACCTAAAAATCAGGGCAAGGCAAAGGCGTAATGCCGATATAGGGATAAGAGAGGCTTTTTGCGCTGTAAAAGTATATGGTAAAATAATACCTTATTTTTAATATACTGTACTATATACATTTTTTAAATTTTGATGAAAATAAAGCGCTTGATCTTTTGCCCGCACTGCTCTAGAACAAGCCTTCACCAGCTATCCGGATAGCTCTTCTTCGATTTTTTCATAGAGGGAATATACGGGGTGGCTGATTTTGTTTTTAGTTGGAGGTTTAACTCATGCCCCTACCACGGACTTACGTGGCAACACCTAAAGATATCGTCAAGAAATGGATTCTGGTCGATGCTGAAGATGTTGTTCTTGGCCGTCTGGCCTCAATCCTGGCGATGCGCCTGCGCGGCAAGCACAAGCCGGATTATACCCCGAATATGGATTGCGGCGATCATGTGATTGTCATCAATGCTGAAAAGGTCAAGCTGACCGGCAATAAGCGTAACCAGAAGACCTATTACTGGCATACAGGTTATCCGGGCGGGATTAAGTCACGCACCGCAGACAAGCTGCTGGATGGTCGTTTCCCCGAGCGGGTGCTTTCCAAAGCGGTTGAGCGGATGGTACCGCGCGGCCCATTGGGACGTAAAGTAATGTCCAACCTGCATATCTATGCCGGTGCAGAACATCCCCATGAAGCACAGCAGCCAGAGATGCTGGATGTTGCCGGTATGAACCCAAAGAATAAGAGGTAGTCATGGCTGAAGAAACAACACAGACCGAAGAAACAGGCATGGCCGCACTTGAAACACTGGCAGAAACGACAGTTGTTGAAACCGCCGCACCGGCTGAGCCAAAGATTGACGAGCATGGCCGCTCTTATGCGACAGGCCGGCGTAAAAACGCGATTGCCCGTGTATGGCTAAAGCGGGGATCTGGCCGCATCACTATTAATGGCCGTGATGTGACCGCCTATTTTGCGCGCCCGGTTTTGCAGATGATCCTGCAACAGCCTTTTGAAGTAGCAGAGCGCAAGGATGAGTTTGATATCGTCGCCACTGTTGTGGGCGGCGGGCTATCTGGTCAGGCAGGCGCGGTACGTCATGGTATCAGCCGGGCACTTACCTATTTTGAGCCTGGCTTGCGGCCAGCGCTGAAAGCAGGCGGCTTTATGACCCGTGACCCGCGTGTAGTGGAACGGAAAAAATACGGTAAGGCAAAAGCCCGCCGGAGCTTCCAGTTCTCCAAGCGCTAAGAAACGTTTTACGAAAAATATGCAAGTCAAAAGACCCGAGAGAAATTTCGGGTCTTTTTTTATGGCGTCTGTGTATCGCAATTATCTAGGAAAACAGCATCAGCTGTATTTCGGTTGCCGCCTGGCGCAGGATATCGATTTTTTGTATCGCTTCTTCCAGCTTGAAACGGGGGCTGGGGCCATGTACCGCAAGCGAGGCAAAATAATCCCCGTTTAAATCGGTGACCGGAACAGCGATGGCCACCATCTCATTATGAAATTCTTCATTATCCACAGCATAGCCTTGCCGCCTGACCCTTACCAATTCCGCCAGCAGATTTATCGTTGTGTCAATCGTTTGGGGGGTTTGCCTGGTCAAATGCAGGGAGCGGGCCATTCTCTCGCGTTTTTGCTTTGGCAGAGAGGCCAGATAGGTCTTGCCGCTGGCCGTGCAGTGAAAGGGGACGTGCGTTCCCACAGGCAGCAGGATGCGAAAAGCCCAGTTGGTCTCTACCCTGTCGATATATTTCATGCCGGATTTTTCCGGCCGGACAAAATTTACCGTCTCGCCAAACTGGTGCGAGACTTTACGCAATATTTGATGACAGGCTGTACTATTTACCCCCAGCGTGCCCAGCCCGGAGGCCATCTGTAATAAACGGGGGGAGGGGTATAATTTACGCCCTGTTTTCGCCAGATAGCCTTCCTCCAGCAGCATATTACATAGCCGATGCAAGGATTGTTTTGGCATTTTCAGCTCATTGTTCAACTCGGTCGGCGAGAGGGGCTGATGATGCTTTGCCAATATCTCAAAAATGCGGATTATCCTTAAATTCGGGGCAAGTTTATCGCTATCCATATTGGCTTCCACCACGCTTTTTGAAAAAACTTTGATTTTACGCTTGCACAAGTCATTAAACCATGTACCGTTTAATGTTACACTAATAGATACAAAAAGTCTCAAAAAATAAAAATTCATAAGGAATATGGATTTGGAGTTTGATTTTATTGTCATTGGTGCTGGTTCTGCCGGATGTGCGCTTGCCGCCAGGCTATCCGAAGATAGCCGATATAGCGTTGCTGTGCTGGAAGCTGGCGGGCGCGATATTTATCCCTGGATACATATTCCCATTGGCTATTTTAAAACAATGGGCAACCCGGCGACAGACTGGTGTTATCATACCGAGCCTGATCCGGGGCTGAATGGCCGGTCTATTCCCTGGCCACGCGGACGGGTACTGGGCGGCAGCAGCTCTATTAACGGGCTGTTATATGTGCGCGGTCAGAAACAGGATTTTGATCATTGGCGGCAATTGGGCAATAGCGGCTGGGGCTGGGATGATGTGCTGCCCTATTTTAAACATGCTGAAAATTGGGAAGGCGCAGCGGATGATATGCGCGGCAAGGGCGGCCCGTTAAATGTTTCAGAAAACCGCGTAACGCGCGATGTGATAGATGCCTGGTCAGAAGCGGCCATTGCCGCGGGCTATAAACGCTATACAGATTATAATGGCGAGGATCAGGAAGGGGTGGGTATGTTTCAGATGACCATGAGAAATGGTCAGCGCTGTTCTGCGGCACGTGCCTATCTTGTGCCTGCCAGAAAACGCAAAAATCTGGAAATCATTACCCATGCCCAAACGCAAAGCATTGTTTTTGACAAGCGTCAGGCCGTCGCGGTAAGAGCAAGGGTTAACGGCATTGAAACCGTCATAAAGGCACGGCGCGAAATTATATTAAGCGCAGGGTCGATTGGCTCGCCCCAGATTTTGATGTTATCGGGCATTGGTGACGGGGATAAATTAACCCCGCATGGCATTCGCCCTATTCATGAATTAGCCGGGGTGGGGATGAATTTACAAGACCATCTGCAAGCCCGGCCAGTCTTTAAATGTACTAGCTCCACTATTAATACAGAAGTGCGCAGCCTGTTTCAAAAGATGGGGATTGCGCTTGAATATGCCCTTAAGCGCACCGGGCCCATGGCGATGGCAGCCTCGCTTGGGGCGGCTTTTTTAAAAACACGGCCCGAGCTGGAAACCCCGGATATTCAGTTTCACCTGCAGCCCTTTAGTGCGACACGTCCGGCTGATGGGCCGCATCCTTTTTCAGCCTTTACCGCCTCTGTCTTGCAGCTTCGCCCGGAAAGTGCCGGACATCTGGAGCTGGCTTCCGGCCATTATGGCGACCATCCAAGGATTTATCCAAATTATCTGGCCACAAAGACTGATTGCGATACGCTGGTAGAGGGGATTCGTATTGCCCGTAAAATCTGTAAAACCTCACCGGTAAAAGAACAGATTACTTCAGAGTTTTCACCCGGCAAGGAAGTGGGCGATGATTATGAAGGTATTCTGGAATGGGCGCGCAACACCTCTACCACCATTTATCACCCTACCGGTACCTGCAAGATGGGCACGGACAAGATGGCGGTGGTGGATGCTCGCCTTAGAGTGCATGGCCTAAAGGGCTTGCGCGTGGCAGATGCCTCTATCATGACGACCATCACCTCTGGC
>JAURQT010000083.1 GCA_030835985.1 Alphaproteobacteria bacterium | reverse complement strand
TAACGGCTATATTAATGACTATGCGACCGGCCGGCTATTGCGCGATGCCAAACTCTATGAAATCGGGGCGGGCACATCTGAAATCAGGCGGATGCTTATCGGTCGCGAATTATTTAATGAGACTGCCTAAATGACCCGCCTTGCCTCAACACTGAACCTGAACAGCCCGGAAGCCAAAGCGAACCGCGCCGCCTGTCGCCAGCATCAGAAACGCATAGAAAAGCTGGCAGAGACTATCATCACGGGCGGGTCTGAAGGGGCGCGCACCCGCCATGTGGCACGCGGCAAACGCTTGCCGCGTGAGCGTATAGACGGGCTGATCGACCCTGGCACCCCCTTTTTGGAAATCGGCCTTTTTGCTGCCCATGGCCTTTATGGCGGGGATATTCCGGCTGCCGGACTAATTGCCGGTATTGGCTGTGTGGCGGGGCGTGACTGTATGATTGTGTGTAATGATGCAACGGTCAAGGGCGGTACCTATTACGCCATGACAGTGAAAAAACACCTGCGTGCACAAGAAATAGCCGAAGAAAATAACCTGCCATGTATTTATCTGGTGGATAGTGGCGGGGCAAATTTGCCCAATCAGGACGAGGTGTTTCCTGACCGCGATCATTTTGGCCGTATTTTTTATAATCAGGCACGGATGAGCGCCAGGGGCATTGCCCAAATCGCGGTGGTGATGGGCTCTTGTACCGCAGGCGGGGCGTATGTACCGGCGATGAGCGACCAGACCATTATTGTGCGCGATCAGGGCACGATTTTTCTGGCAGGCCCGCCTCTGGTTAAACAGGCCACAGGCGAGGAAGTGGATGCCGAAACGCTGGGCGGGGGCGATACCCATACACGGCTTTCCGGTGTGGCAGATCTGCTGGCAGAAAATGATGATCATGCCCTTGCCCTGGCACGCCAGATGGTCAGCAATCTGGGGCATCATAACAAACAACCGCAAAGCCGCCCGCCCATGATGCCAGCTTATGCATCCCGGGATATGGAAGCAATTATTCCAGCTGATCCAAAACAGCCCTTTGATATGCGCGAGATCATCGCGCGGATTGTGGATGATTCCGATTTTGATGAATTCAAGCCGCGCTATGGCACATCATTGGTCACCGGCTTTGCCCATATTGATGGCCGACTTATCGGCATTATTGGCAATAACGGGGTGCTGTTTTCAGAAAGCTCGACAAAGGGGGCGCATTTTATCGAGCTATGTTGCAAGCGCAAAATCCCCTTGCTGTTCCTGCAGAATATTACCGGCTTTATGGTGGGATCAAAATATGAAGCAGGCGGCATTGCCAAGGATGGGGCAAAATTGGTCGCGGCGGTTTCGGCTGCCAATGTCCCTAAAATAACGGTGATTGTTGGCGGCTCTTACGGGGCAGGCAATTATGGTATGTGTGGCCGTGCCTTTGGCCCCCGATTTGTGTGGATGTGGCCGAATGCCAAAATTGCGGTTATGGGTGGCGAGCAGGCAGCCGGGGTTCTGGCGATGGTCAAACGCCAGGGCATAGAGCGCAAGGGCGGGGACTGGAGCGAGCAAGAGGAAAAAGAATTTAAACAGCCCATTCTGGATCAGTTTGAGACGCAAAGTGACCCGCTTTATGCCTCTGCCCGTCTTTGGGATGATGGCATTATCAATCCTGCCGATACCAGAAAGGTGATTGCCCTGTCTTTATCGGCTGCGGCCAATGCCCCGATAGAAGACACTATTTTCCCTGTCTTTAGAATGTAAGGGGATATTATGATCCGCACCCCGCTTACACAAAGGCTTGGCCTTAAACATCCCATCATACAGGCGCCCATGGCACTGGCAGCAGGCGGCAAGCTGGCCGCAGCGGTAGATAGTGCTGGCGGGCTGGGGCTTATCGGCGGCGGCTATGGCCAGTCAGACTGGCTGGAGGATCAGTTTCGCGCGGCGGGTAATAATGCGGTCGGGTGCGGTTTTATCAGCTGGTCACTGGCCGAACATCGCGATTTGCTGGACAAGGCACTGGGCCATGATCCCAAAGCTGTCATGCTGTCCTTTGGCGATATTGCGCCTTTTGCCGGCAAGATAAAAGCGCGCAATATTCCGCTTATCGCGCAGGTTCAAACGGTGTGGGAGGCACTGGCCGCCCTTGATCAGGGGGCAGATATCATCATTGCCCAAGGCGCCGAGGGGGGCGGGCAGGGCCTGAAACGGGCGACCTTTACCCTGGTACCGGAAATCGCTGATAACATATACCGCCTGGGCAGCCAGGCTATCCTTTGTGCGGCAGGCGGGATAGCAGATGGCAGGGGTCTGGCCGCAGCCCTTGGTCTGGGGGCGGACGGGGTTCTGGTCGGTACGCGCTTTTGGGCGGCAACAGAAGCCCTTGTTCATCCCAATATGCAGGATGCCGCAATAAGGGCTACTGGCGATCAGACTATCCGTTCCACGGTGATGGATATGGCCCGCCAGCGCGATTGGCCAGAAGGGTTTACAGCCCGTGTCCTTGCCAATGATTTCATCGATAAATGGCATGGCCGCGAAGCCGAATTGGCAGAGAAAATCGATATCATCATCCCGCAATATCAAAAAGCGTGGGAGGCGGGGGATATAGATATGGCAAATGTTTTTGTTGGCGAAGCGACCGGCCTGATAGCCGATATTCAGCCCGCCGCAGAAATTATTGCCTCAATGGTGGAACAGGCAGAAAAAATCATCCGCAAACAGCAAGGATTTATCCAATGATCAGCAGCATTTTAATTGCCAATCGCGGGGAAATCGCTTGCCGGATTATTGCCACTGCAAAGAAGATGGGGATCCGCACCATCGCTATCGCCTCTGATCCGGATAAACAGGCACGTCATGCGCTGATGGCTGATGCGGTAGTTTATATTGGCGGCGATAGCCCGGCGACAAGCTATCTTGATCAGGCCAAAATTCTGGCGGCGGCCAAATCACACGCAGCAGAGGCTATCCATCCCGGCTATGGGTTTCTTTCTGAAAATCCGGAATTTGTCGAGGCGGTTGCCAGCGCCGGATTAATATTTATCGGGCCCGGAGCAGAGGCTATCCGCGCGATGGGGCTAAAGGATAAGGCCAAACAGCTAATGGCCGATGCCGGCGTGCCGGTGGTGCCC
>JAURQT010000082.1 GCA_030835985.1 Alphaproteobacteria bacterium | reverse complement strand
CGCGGGGCAGCGGTTTCGACCACCAGTCGCAAAGCCGTTTGGCCATCTATTTCAACATTGCCCAGCCGCAGGGCGGTTAAGCTATTTTGCGCAGAAACAGCCGGGCTATAGACAAGGCTGGATATCCCCGTCAGGGCAACGATAAACAGGTTCAGGCAAAACCCTGTCCGCCTGGCATTCCGGCAAGCATAAGCAACAAAGCATATTCTGCTCGTCAGCCACGCTGCAAAGAGGCAGAAGACCATGATTATCCTGTTATGCGGCAAAAGGATGTCCCCTTGATTGCTATCAAAATCATTGACCGGCAAAATCATTGACCGGCAAAATCATTGACCGGCAAAATCATTGACCGGGCGAGAATAAACCAGCCTTCTGCGCCTGACCAGCCCCGAATTATGCCCAAAAACACCACAGATTGTTGAAATGATTTTGAATTGCAGATTTTTACTGTATAGTGGGGTCAGAATTTTGAACTCGGGCGATAATCCGCCATCAGTAATACGAAGGCAACTGCCATTATAAAGCTGAGGCACATATCGAAAAGCCCGATACAAATGACCCCTCGGTTGGGCGCAGATGACAGGCCTGGTGATAGAGAACACACACTTGCCTGAATATACCATAAAACGCACAGCCGGGACGGGAGAATTATGGCAAGAATGATGTATGTAACCCATCTTGATTACGCATCCGAAAATGACCTCTGGCAAGGCGGGCACCCCCCCCTATCTGGCGGCCATCCATATTCTATTGCCAGCCACATATTGCCTGACGCGCAAACGCGCCAGCTATCACCCTATATCCGCGTAGATGCCCTGCACCGCCGGATCACAGAAAGACATATTTATGACCAAGAAATTACTGATCGATGCGCATCAGCCCGAAGAAACACGGGTTGTCTTGCTCAATGGCAACAAAATTGAGGAATTCGATTACGAGAATACCAGCTTTAAGCAATTAAAAGGAAATGTGTATCTGGCACGGGTAACCCGTGTCGAGCCATCCTTGCAGGCTGCGTTTGTGGAATATGGCGGCAACCGTCAGGGCTTCCTTGCCTTTAGCGAAATCCACCCCGATTATTATCGCATCCCGATTGAGGATCGCGAAGCGCTGGCAGAAGAAACCAGACAGACAAAACAGGCAGAAAGTCAGGATGAGGCAGACGAAAACCCTGCCGCAGACAGCCCGGATAATGCCCCAAATAATGCCCCGGAAACGCTTGGCGGGGATGATGAGGATAATGACAGCCACAAGCCTTCTGCGGTAGCGATGCATCGCTACAAGATTCAGGAGGTGATTTCACGCAAACAGATTTTGCTGGTTCAGGTTGTTAAAGAAGAGCGCGGCAATAAAGGGGCGGCTTTGACCACTTATCTGTCCCTTGCTGGCAGATATTGTGTGTTGATGCCAAATAGCAGCCGCAGTGGCGGTGTATCGCGCAAAATCACCAATATCGCTGACCGCAAGCGGCTAAAGACCATTGTCAATGATCTGGATGTTGCAGAGGGAATGGCCGTTATTGTCAGAACCGCCGGGGCAAAACGTACCAAAACCGAAATCAAACGCGATTATGCCTATCTGTCCAAATTATGGGACGAGATTAGAGACACCACCCTGCAATCAGAAGCCCCGGCTTCTATCCATGAGGAAGGCTCGCTGGTAAAACGTGCGGTGCGCGATATCTATACCAATGATGTCGAAGAAGTGCTGGTAGAAGGCGAGGAAGCCTATAAAACTGCCAAGGCACAGATGAAAATGCTGATCCCCAGCCATGCAAAACGGGTCTTAAAATATGAAGGGTCAAGCCATCTGTTCCAGGCACATAATGTCGAGCCGCAGCTGGATACCATTCATCATAATGAAGTTACCCTGAAATCCGGTGGCTATCTGGTGATCAATCAGACCGAAGCATTGGTGGCGATTGATGTCAATTCCGGCAAGGCAACGCGTGAGCGCAATATCGAGGAAACCGCGCTGAAAACAAATCTGGAAGCCGCCGAAGAGGTAGGCCGGCAATTAAAATTGCGCGACCTGTCCGGCCTGATTGTTATTGATTTCATTGATATGGATGAAAACCGTAACCAGAACGCGGTGGAAAGACGCCTGAAAGATGCCTTGCGCCATGACCGGGCACGTATTCAGGTCGGCTCTATCTCGCATTTTGGCTTGCTGGAAATGTCCCGCCAGCGTTTGCGCCCGTCTCTGGTCGAGTCTGTATCGCAATCCTGTCCGCATTGTCTGGGGACAGGCAGGGTGCGTTCGGTCAATTCTTCTGCCTTGCAAATGCTGCGGATTATCGAAGAGGAAGCCACCAGACAGGCTGGCAAGGATATCACCATCTTTGTTCACCCAGAGGTGGCACTTTATATTCTGAACCAGAAACGTGCCTCGCTTGCCCAGCTGGAAAGCCAATTTGGCATTAGCATAATGGTTGAGGCAGATGCCAGCCTGTCGCCGTCTGAACATCGATTTGATGGCCAGCGTCAGGACAACCAGCACAAGGAGCGTTCCGAGCGGCAAAATAGCCGTAATCGCAATCAAAATCAGAACCAGAATCAAACCCAGAATCAGGATAGAAATGTGACTTCCGGCCCGCCATCTTCTGAAGAGGGGGATGAGGATCAGCCAAAGCGTCGGCGCAGAGGCAAACGCGGTGGACGTCGGCGGAAAAGACGCGGCGGCGAGGAAGATAATCAGCTAAATGATCAGCAGCTGGCAGATAATAACAATCAGGAGAGCCCGGATATTTCTGCTGATATGCAGACAGCTGAAAATACAGAAGAGCAAAGCCAGAGCGAGGGTGAGAGTAGGAAACCGCGCCGCTCACGCAGGCGCCGCCGCCCCTCTGATGAGGCCGGCCAGAGCCAGGAAACAAGCCCGTCTGTAGCCGCCGATGACAGCCCGGCAGAACCCGTTGAGGTTGAGGCAGACGCACAAACAAGCGAGAATGCCGCACCGAAAGCAAAAAAGGCGGCAAAAAAGACTGCCAAAAAAGCCGCTAAAACGACAAAGGCTGAAAAGCCGGCGGCTTCTGATGCCAGCGATGAAAATACTGGCACAGGCAAAGCGGTAAAGAAAAAGGCAAAGACAACGAAAAAAGCGCCTAAAGCCGGCAAAGCCGCAAAGGCAAAAACAGCCGATGCACCAGCGGAGGCCTCCGCTGATACGCCAGCAGAACGCGGGTCTGCCAGTTCGGTTGAGATAAAAGTTGTCAATATCGATGATGGGGATGTGCCAAAAACCAAAAAAGGCGGTTGGTGGTCACGCTAGGGAAGCAAATGGGCTGACCTGTCTCGGGCCAGCCCTTATAAATACACCTCTTGTAAATACACCTCTTGTAAATACACCTCTTATCCTTAACGAATAAAAAAGCCGGGAATTTTTTCCGGCTTTTTTTTCACAAGGGATGATTTTTTTCAAGAGTGCCTTACCGGCTATCTGCCTTTCAGGCTGCATCACTGCGGCGGGCCTCAACAAATCGATGGATACGTTTGCAGGCTTCATGCATATCGTCTGTCCGACCAGCAAAAGATAGCCGCACATATCGATGGCCATTATCGGGGTCAAAATCAATGCCGGGCGTTACCGCGACCTGTTCCCCCGCCAGCAGGCCTTCTGCAAAAACAAGCGCATTATCGCTAAAAGCAGAAATATCGGCATAAAGATAGAATGCGCCATCGCACGGGGCAGCCCCCCCTAGCATCGCAGCAGGCAATCCCTTCATCAAAATATCCCGATTTTGGCCATAACGCTGGCAATGGGCGTCCAGCTCGTCTGTGCAATCAAAGGCAGCAATAGCGGCCAATTGATTGGGGGTCGGGGCAGAGATAAACAGATTTTGTGCCAGCTTTTCAACCGGGGCAACCAGATCGTCTGGCAATATCATCCAGCCAATGCGCCAGCCTGTCATCGAAAAATATTTCGACATACTGTTCACGATAATCGCATTTTTGGTGTAATTCAGAGCGGTATCGGCACGCTTGCCATAAACCAGCCCATGATAAATTTCATCCGATATCAGGCGCACCCCATGCTGGTCGCACCAGCGGCAGATTTCTGCCAGCTCGCTATCTTCCAGCACCGTACCAGTCGGATTAGAGGGGCTGGCGATCATCAGCCCATCTGGCAATTCCGCCCAATTTTCCATTTCTGCCAGCATTGGCCGCCAGCCCTGTTCAGGCCCTGCGGCAAGCGGCACAGCCTGTAATCCCAGCCCTTGCATCAAATTACGATAGGCCGGATAGCCAGGGGTCGGCAGCGCAATTTTATCGCCCACATCAAAAGCAGATAAAAAAGCCAACGCAAAAGCCGTAGATGAGCCCACTGTTACCGCGATATTATCTGTATGGGGGCGCACATCATACCATTCGGCATAATGACGGGCGAGCCGTTCGCGCAAGGGCAGAACGCCAAACGCAACAGAATAGCCATGTGCGGGCGTTTTTTTTAGCGCTTCCATCATCGCGCGATTTACCGCATCCGGTGCAGAAGAAGAAGGCTGGCCAACTTCCAAATGCACAATATCTTCTCCGGCTTGGGCAAGCTCGGTTGCTTTACGCATCACTTCAAGCGCCAGAAATGGCGGCAAGGCACTGCGTTTTGCTATTTTTAGCTCCTTTTTAGGCTTCAGCCCCTTTTTGGCGCTTTTTATTTCTTTCTTTTGCGGCATTTCACTCATCTTTATCTCAACTTTGTGACTTTTTTATTCCTATCGGGCATAATCATGCCATAAAGGTTGCGTATCTGCATATTTCTGGCCAAAAACAGGAGCTATCCCGACCGGAGCCGAGAACATCATTTCCTGTTCGCTATGTCAAATCAGTTTAACGCAATATTATTTTGTTTTTTTAATTTTTTTCGAATTTTATTCAATTTTGAGAGAATAATCACAGAAGATGACAAGAATATGGCAAATCCGCGCCTGTTTTGTGTTTTTTATCCTGCTATGGCCAATTTTTTGTGCGCCCGTGCTGGCAGGGGGCATGATCCGCGATAGCGAGCTGGAAGCAGGCTTTGAGAAACTCTCGAATAAAATGGCACAGGCGGCCGGAATAGCAGAGGGCATTTCCATCCGCATTATCATCGACCCGTCCTATAACGCCTTTGTGGCAGGGGGGCGCACCGTCTATTTACATTCCGGCCTGTTATTAAAGGCACGTTCTGCTGAAGAAATATTGGGGGTTATTGCCCATGAAATTGGCCATTTGGCCTCTGGCCATGTCCCGCTTCGCAGTGAGGCGGCACAAGAAGCAGGGCTGGCTACCGCATTAGCGACCCTGGCAGCGGCGGCAGCGGCGGCGGCCGGCTCACCCGATGCAGCGCTGGGGCTGGCAATAGGCGGGGTGGATAGCGGCAAGCGCGCTTATCTTAAAACCTCGCGAAGGGACGAGTCTATCGCCGATGAATGGGCCTTGCGATTACTGGATAAGGCCGGCATATCCAGCTTTGGCCTTGCCGATGTTATGCGCCGTCTATCGGCACAAAATGCGTTGCCGGAAAGCCGTCAATCTGTCTATTACAGCTCGCATCCCGGGGCGAGCGAGAGGATGGCAACCTTTAATGACCATCTGGCACAAAAAGAAGAGCAGGACAGAGCCCTGCCGCCGGAAGATATGCGCCTGATGCAACGCCTGGTTATCAAGCTGGCTGCCTATGTCCATGCCCCGCGCCAAACCTTGCGCAGCCCGATGGAATTAAGCTGGCCGCGCTCGAAATCAGACCCTGGCCCCATGCCAACAGAACCCGATATCGCCCTTTATGAACGCGCGATTGCCAATTATCAATATGGCGATCTGGCCGCCGCGCGCACCGCAATAGAAGAGCTGGTTGCCCGCCACCCTTCAGATGCGTGGTATCTGGAATTTGCCGGCGATATTTACCTCTCCAGCGCCCGGCCGGAACAGGCGATTAGCTATTATCAGTCTGCCCTGGACAAACGCCCCGATGACCCGCTTATCAGCCTCAGCCTGGGCCGTGCACTGATAGCGCTAAACCAGCGGGACCAGTTGGCACAGGCCGTAACCGCCCTTGAAACCACCTTGAAAACAGAACCGGATTGGGGCTTTGCCAAACGCCAATTGGCTATTGCCTATGGCCGGCTTGGCAAATTATCCCATGCGGATATTTTGCTGGGCGAGGAAGCGATGGCAAGAGGCGATAGGGAACGGGCGATATTTCTGGCACGAAGGGTATTGGCACGCCAGGATATCACCCCCAGCTTGCGCAGCCGTGCCAGCGATATATTACTAAGCCTTGAAGTTCCCCTGATTGTTCAATAGACAAGAAGAGATATAAAATATTACGCCGCAAAGGAACAAAGATGAGATTTTTATCTGCACCCATAGCCGGAATATTACTGGGCATATTATCAATGGTGGGGCTAACATCCCCCGGCCAGGCAGAGCTGTCTTCTGCGGATAAAAAGCAGGTTGAAATCCTTATCGAGAATTTTATCCGCGAAAACCCTGTATTATTGCGTGATGTGCTGACCCGGCTGGCACAATCCGAAGCCGAAGCTGCCCAGCAAGCAGCGATGGAGCTGGTCTATGATGATAGCGGCGATCCCTATATTGGCGCAGAACAGCCCGGGCTGATCATCTATGAATTTTCCGATTATAATTGCGGCTATTGCAAACGGGTCTTTCCCGATTTAATGGCGATTTTGGAAGCTGACCCGTCTTTACGGCTGGTTGTAAAGGAATTTCCTATTCTGGCCGAAAGTTCGGTTCTGGCGGCCAGAGCCGCTATCGCTGCACAGGCACAGAAAAAATTTCCCGCCTTTCATAGAGCATTGATGGGCTGGCGTGGCCGTCTGGATGGCGAGGCGATAAATAAGATGGCAAGAGAGGTCGGCCTCGATACAAAACAGTTACAAAAAGATATGCAAGCCGAGCGCACCGAGCGTATCCTGAGCCGCACACGTCAGGCAGCATCGGCACTGGATTTGCGCGGTACACCTGCACTTATCATTGGCAAAAATATTGTCCCCGGGGCGATTAGCCGCGAGGAAATTTTAAGTTTGATAAATCAGGCGAAGGTCGATAAAAATTCTTAAGGTGACTTTACAGGCAGAAATGATTTATAACACGCATCAGCAATCTGCCCCTTAAAAGGCAAGGGCGGCGAATAAAGCAAAGCGTCCTATAGACAGATGAAAGTTAGATGATGAAAACTGATCTTCTGATAGTAAATGGCCCAAATCTGAATATGCTTGGCACGCGTGAGCCAGGCATTTACGGGGCAGATACGCTGGAGGATATTGAAGCAGCCTGCCGCCAGCTCTGCGAGCAGATGGGGCTAACTATGCGCTGGTTTCAATCCAATATCGAGGGCGAGATGGTCACTGCCATTCAGGAATCCGCCTTTGAGACCAGCCCTCATCCGGCGCGCGGCCTGATTATTAACGGGGCTGCCTATACCCATACATCCATCGCTCTGTATGATGCGGTGCAATTGTTCCAGGGGCCGAGCATTGAAATTCACCTCAGCAATACCCATGCCCGCGAAGCTTTTCGTAAACAGAGTTTTATGTCATTAGTATGTGACGGGATTATTCAGGGATTTGGCCGCGATTCCTATCTTTTGGCTATTCGCGGTATTTCTGGCAAGCTGGCCGCACAAGGCTAGGCTTTAACATTCACAAGACAGGACAGGATGACACACTATTATGGCCTCATCTTCTAAAGCTAAATCATTCTCTGCAGAAACAAAATTCGTCAAAGAGCTGACTGCCATTCTGGATGAGAGCAATTTGACCGAGCTGGAATTTGAAACAGAAGAAATTTCTGTTCGGCTGGCACGCGGCACAACCATTGCGGCTGCCCCTGCGATGATGCCGGCAGCTGCCCCGGCAGCCGCAGCTGTCACAGCCCCGGCAACAGCGGCTTCGGCGGAAACTGCCCCTGCCCCAAGTGATGCCTCTGCCCATCCAGGCGCGGTTAAATCCCCTATGGTTGGTACGGTTTATCTTTCCCCTGAGCCAGATGCACCGCTTTTTGCCAAAGAAGGGGATCAGGTGAAAAAAGGCCAGACCCTGTTTATTGTGGAAGCGATGAAGGTGATGAACCCGATTACCGCTCCGGCAGAT
>JAURQT010000081.1 GCA_030835985.1 Alphaproteobacteria bacterium | reverse complement strand
TCATGATGTTAGACCCAGCCCAGCTCACCCGTCATCTTATTGACCTGCAACAAAAATCTGTCCTTGTGGTGGGCGATGTGATGCTGGATCGCTATGTGATCGGCATGGTCAACCGTATCTCGCCCGAAGCCCCTATTCCTGTCTTAAGTGAAAACCATACCAGCATGACCACAGGCGGGGCAGCCAATGTGGCCCGCAACCTGGCCCAGCTTGGTTGCCGGGTCAGCCTGATAGGTCTGGCAGGTATGGATAATGCCGGCAAAGAGCTAACCCGCGCTATCGCAGAGATACCGCAAATATTATTTACCCCTATCCTGTGCCCGGACAGGCCGACCACGGTTAAGACCCGTTATCTGTCTGCTGGCCAGCAAATGTTGCGTGTGGACAGGGAAATTACCGACCTGCCAGAGGCGGATGATAGTGAAAAGCTGTTTGATCAGGCCAGCCTGTTAATGGCCGATTGCGATATTTTAATCCTGTCCGATTATGCAAAGGGCTGCCTCAGCCCGGCCTTGAACAAAAGATTGATAGCAGCAGCGCATCAACAAAATCTTCAGGTCATCATCGATCCCAAATCAACAGATTTCAGCGATTATCGCGGGGCAGATTTACTTACCCCCAATCTAGCAGAACTAAAACAGGCAACCGACCTGACAAAAGATAGCCTGAGCGCGATTGAACAGGCAGCAAGGGATAGTTTGCAAGCATCTGATATCCGGCAAATGCTGGTGACCTTAAGCGCGCGCGGAATGATGCTGGTCACCCCGGATAGCGCCTGTCATATCCCTGCCCGCCCGTGCGAGGTGTTTGATGTATCAGGCGCAGGGGATACCGTTATCGCGCTGCTGGCATCCGGGATTATAACAGAGCTTGGTCTGGAGCCATCTGCCCATCTGGCTAATCTGGGCGCATCTCTGGTGGTGGCAAAGTCCGGCACGGCTTGTCTTGCCCCTGGCGAGCTGCTTGCCCAGCATAGAGGCGAGGCACAGGCTCTGCCCCTGTCAAAGGCGGTAGAGCAGGCAAATAAATGGCGCCAGCAAGGTCTGAAAGTCGGTTTTACCAATGGCTGTTTTGACTTGCTGCATGCCGGCCATATTCATATTTTGAAACAAGCCGCCGGCGGATGTGACAAGCTGATTGTCGCGGTAAATACCGATAGCAGTGTCAAACGCCTGAAAGGCGAGGAGCGCCCCATACAGCCGCAAGAAATACGCAGTGCTATTCTGGCCAATTTGCCTTTTGTGGATGCCGTTATCCTGTTTGAAGAAGACACCCCGAAAGAGGTGATAGAAGCCCTTAGTCCCGATTTTTTAACCAAGGGCGGCGATTATCAGATAACGGATATTGTCGGCGCGGATTTTGTCATTGCAAAAGGCGGCGAGGTGCGGGCAATCCCCCTGCTGGAGGGTCATTCGACCAGCCGTTTTTTAACCTCTTCCTCTATCCAGACAGACTAGCTGGCACGCGCCCGGATTTGCCGCGCGCCTGCTTATATTCCGGCTCTAATCTTCGCTGGGCCGTGCCATAAATTCCTGATCAATCTTTGGCAGGGGCGTATCTGAGATTGCCGCCTCAAAGGCTTGCAAACGCTTATAGATGGATAACAGCTCTACAATGGTTGGCCAGGAGTTTACCAGATATTGAAAAGAGTTGGTAACCTGGCTAAAGGCGGTCAAAATCTGTTGCATCAATCCAAAGGTAATACTGCCCACCGCGATGGTTGGAATTAGCAATAGATAGGCAAAGATATTATCGGCCTGAAGATAGAAACTGCGGGCCACATTGAAATACATATAATGGAAATAGAGGCGGAAATAATTCCGGCGTACATTGGAAAACAGCTCGGATAATGTGGGCGGCTGGGCGCGTGTTTCATCATCCTCGCCAAAGACCAGCTCTTTGCGATAGGCGGCCTCAACCCGCTGATTTTTAAATTCCAGCCCGGGCAGTTTAATGCCCACTGTTGCCAGAAAGACAGTGCCAAAAACCGACCAGAAAATCGCCGCCATCAATAAAGGATTGGCAATTTCCCCGACAAAGGGCAGAGAGGTAACGTTCGAGGATAGCGCCATCAGAACAGGCAGAAAGGCAAACAGGGTCATGATAGAATCAACAATCGCAACCCCTAACCCTTCGACAATCCCGGCAAAGCGCATGGTGTCTTCTTGTACCCGCTGGGACGCCCCTTCGATATGGCGTACCTGTCCCCATTTGGCGACATAGAAATCATTCATGGCCGTACGCCATCTAAACACATAATGGCTGACAAAAAAGCGGGTCACCACATAAACACAAATCCACACAAAGGCGATTTGTGTGAAAATTAAAATCAGGCTGTAAAGTTCAGCAGCCGTGGTGGTGCTCTCCCCTGATAGCGCATTTTGCACCGCATCAAAAAAGGGACGCCGCCAATTATTGATGGCCACCGAAACCTGAACACTGAAATAGGTAGAAAATAAAATCAGCTGGCTGCCAACGATTGACCAGATTTGCCATTTATGCGGCAGATATCGAAACCAGAACAGGGCAAAGGCAGCACAAATAAAAATATAATAAAGATAAAACCACAAAAATTCCGAACTGATAAAATACCCCACACCGACAATTGGATTATTCGGGTCTGTATCCAGCGCAAAGCCCAGGGTGCGGCCGATTTCAGTGCCAAAGCCATACCAGACAATAATCGCCACAGCTGCCGATAAAATCGCGCTGAGCAAAAACAGTTTCGGGCGCGGAAAAAAACTTTCAAACATGGTTTTATCTCTTTTACTGGTTCATTCTGCCAACAAGAATTTAAAAAAATATTCCGGAAAATATTCCCCAAAAAACTCCGAAAAATTCCAAAAAACTCCGAAAGATTCCGGGCAGATATTTAATAAAAATCACTATCCTGTACTTTTTTGTAAATAGATATATTCACCACCACCCCCAGCGCGATAAACACGGTTAACATCGCTGTCCCCCCATAAGAGATAAGTGGCAAGGGTGCCCCCACAACAGGCAACAATCCGGTAACCATACCAATATTCACAAAAATATATAAAAATAACATAAAAGAAATGCCCATACAGGCAAGTCGGCCAAAACGATGCTGGCACCTGAGACTGATTAACATGACCGAAACCAAAATGGCAAAATAGATAAGCAATATGCTGAGATTGCCGATAAAGCCGAACTCTTCGCCTATCATGGTAAAGACAAAATCGGTTTGTTTTTCCGGCAAATAATTTAACTGGCTTTGCGATCCTTGTAAAAACCCCTTGCCAAACAGCCCGCCTGATCCCAGCGCAATCTTGGACTGGGTAATCTGGTATCCGGCCCCCAGCACATCTGCTTCCGGGTTTAAAAAGGTCATGATACGCGCTTTTTGATAATCATAAAGCTGTGACCATAAGACAGGGGCCGCGGCCGCTGCCAGCACCATCGCGCTGACCACATAGCGGCGCGGCACGCCGGCGGCAAACACCACTGCCAGCCCGCCTGTCAGCAACATGAAAGAAGTACCCAGATCCGGCTGAATTAAGACCAGTGAAAATGGTATACCCAGCATTAACACCACCGGCAAATAGGAAATAAGCGATTGCACCTGTTCAGGCGTTTGGCTGCTGAGATAACGGGCCAGAGCGATAATCACCGCCAGCTTGGCAGGCTCGGAGGGCTGAAAATTAAACACTCCCACCTCAATCCATCTGGTCGCCCCTGTCCCGGTGCCGATAAAGGGCAGGACAAGCAATAAAACCACCGCCATTGCCAGACCCCAATAAGAAAGGCGATGCAGCCATATCGTCGGTATCAACGCCACAACAACCAGCAACATGGCACCAATGCCCGCGCGGATCATCTGTCTTTCTGCCCAGGGTGACCATGCCCCTTCCGAAGCCGAATAAAGCGCCAAAGTTCCCACCATTACCAACGCACCGACCGAAAGCAATAACAGCCATGGCAAGCGATATAACAGCTGAAAGATGCGCAAAATCATGCCGAAACCCCATCTGTTGCCAGCATGAAATCCAGAATATCTCTGGCAATCGGGGCAGCCGCACTTGACCCGCTGCCGCCATGTTCGACAACAACAGAGATCGCATAGCGCGGATTTTTATAGGGCGCAAAGGCAACAAATAGCGCATGATCCCGCTCTTTCCAGGGGCGGTCAATATTATCAACAATACCTTTTTCGCGCTGGGCTTTGGTAATTCGCTTAACCTGAACCGTGCCGGTTTTTCCAGCTATCCCTTGTGCAATATCATATTTACGTGCGGTACCCAGCCCCCCTGCCATGACTTTGCGCATACCTTTATGCAGAAAGCGAATAATATCAGCCGGCACATCCAGAGGCGCAAAGGCAGAGGTGATTTGCGGGTCATTCTGTGCCACCAGGCTGGGAGTAATGGCTGATGCGCCATTGGCAATCCGTGCGGTCATAAGCGCCAGTTGCAAGGGCGTGGTCAGCACAAACCCCTGTCCGATGCCAGCGACCACCGTCTCGCCCGGGGTCCAAACCACCCCGCGCTGTGCCAGCTTCCAGTCGCGGTTGGGGATAATGCCCTGTTTTTCGCTGACCAGCCCCAGCGCGCTGACATCCCCCAAACCTAAACGACGGGCCATATCATGGATGCGGTTTATCCCGGTTTTCAGGGCAATTTGGTAGTAATAAATATCACAAGAGCGTTCCAGCGATTGTTCGGCATTGATAAAGCCGTGCCCCCGCTCGTTCCAGCAATGAAATTTGCGATTGCCAAATTCAAACGCGCCGGAACATTCATATTGGGTGCTCGGGCTGATAACACCGGCCTCCAATGCCGCTGCCAGAACGACCATTTTAAAGGTTGAGCCCGGCGCATATAACCCCGTTATGGCCCGGTTCAGAAGCGGGGTGCGCGGATGGGTGTTCATGCGCTGCCAATCACGGATAGATAGCCGATTGGAAAATAAATTCGGATCAAAGCCCGGTGTGGAGACCATGACTTTCACCTCGCCTGTCTGTATATCCATCACCACAACTGCCCCGGATTCAGGCGGAACCAGACGGCCTTTTTCATCTTTTAGCACCAGATCATCACCCATCGCGACATGGGCACGCAATTCAGCATCCTGCATCAGGGCTTCCTGAACCTCTGCCCGGTGCACCGGCACCGCCTGCCAGCGCCCCCGGCGCAGCCGTTCCGTGGCAAAAGACTGGGCTTCGATATCAATAGACAGATAGGTATCTGCCCCCGGATTAGCCTGTTTATCGCGCAAGACACGCACAGGCTTTCCCTTGGCATTAACCTCTACCCGCTCAAACCCGAACAGGCCACGTAAATCCGGCTCCATCTTGCGCTCAATGCCAGTGCGCCCGATACGGGTTTCCGGCAAATAGCGTAAATCTGGCTGGCCTTCTATATCGCGCTTATTCACCGGCGAGACATAGCCGGTAACATGGGCAGTCATCCATCCTTGCGGATAGATGCGCTTATAGCTTTTCTGAAAAGATGCCCCTTCCAGCACTGGCGATAATACCGCCAGTCGGGATAATTCCCTCTGGGTGAGGTTGGATTTTACCGTTACTTCCAAAAAGCTGGGCTGGTCGGCAATTTTTTCCAGAATTTCTTCGATATCTTCCTGTTTTAAGGTGATCAGACGACTGACCCGTTGCAGCCATGCTTTCGGGTTTTTAATGCGCGAGGGCAGCATACGCAGCTCAAACACTTCAGAATTTCCGGCCAGCAATCGGCCTTTGCGATCCAGAATCCGTCCGCGCGGGGCTTGCACCAGGCGTTGGTCAAACTGGTTATTATCGGAAAGCCTGCGATAGCTTTCATTTTGCGCAATCTGCAACTGATAGAGCCGCCCGACCAGCAACGTGCCCAGCACCCCCTGCCCGATACCCAGCATCACCATACGCCGGGTCATCACCGAGGAAAGCTCTTTTTGTTCTTTGCGCTTTTTCATTTGATTTTGCTATCCATTTGCCTGCGCGCCATAAATTGACCGGCAGAGGCGGCTGAAACCAGCAGGACATAAAATACAGGAAACAATAAAATCGTCATCCCTGCCTG
>JAURQT010000080.1 GCA_030835985.1 Alphaproteobacteria bacterium | reverse complement strand
TAGATTCTACAGGACGGCATTGGATAAGTCAAAGAAGAATATATGCATAAGTGTATGAAATATATCTAATAATTATATACAAACCATAATTAAAGCTATTATTTAATAAGGGGGTGTGGCGGAGGGACGGGGATTCGAACCCCGGAGGGGCTTTCACCCCAACACGCTTTCCAGGCGTGCGCCTTAAACCGCTCGGCCACCCCTCCATCGCGCCCTGATAATGGCGCTGTTTTTTGCCGATGCCGCATGGAACGGCTATGAGCCAGCTTATCCAGCAACAGCTATACTGGCTGGACGATGCGCACCATAGCCTGTCTGCCGTCCGGTTGCAATCTTCTTGATGGGGGGAGGTGCAAATTTCTTCTGCGCCGGCCTTTTTTAGCGCATATCCCGGCATTTTGGAAAAGCGGTTGCCAGCCGGGCGATATTTGTTCAGACTATGCCCATGGTTCGTTTATGCCTTAATTTGCTGGCGCTATTTGCCATTATCATCGCCGCTGGCCTGATGTGGCAGGATTTCGTGAGCGACCAGCCCTCTGTCCTGCTCGGCCAGATATGGTTCGAGGTTGCCCCGCAATCGCTGCAGGTCAGCGAGGCGATTATTGAACGCTATATCGACCCGTGCGGCCTTGTCCCGGCTTTGGGCTGTGCGCCCTTTTTATGGCATCCGGTTATCGCAACCATCCTGCAATGGCCAGCTGTTTTGTGTTTTTCGGTATTGGCAGTGGGCTTAAATCTGCTGGCCAGACTGTTTCCGCGGGGCTATCGCAAACGCCGCAACCTGAACCGCGAGAAATTTTAGCCCACCTTGATGGCAGGCTAGTTATCGCCCATCTTCAAGGCTTCCAGAAAGGCGTTTTGCGGAATATCCACCTTGCCAAACTGGCGCATACGCTTTTTGCCCTCTTTTTGCTTTTCCAGCAATTTGCGCTTGCGGCTGACATCCCCGCCATAACATTTAGCCGTAACATCTTTTCGCAAGGCAGAGATAGTCTCTCTGGCGATGACCTTGCCGCCTATCGCGGCTTGCAGGGCAATTTTAAACATCTGGCGGGGGATCAAATCTTTCAGCCGCGCACAAATGGCCCGCCCGCGATATTCGGCCTGTTCACGATGCACAATCATTGCCAGCGCATCAACCGGATCGCCATTGACCAGAATAGATACCTTTACCAAATCACCGCTGCGATAGCTATCCATCTGATAATCAAAGCTGGCATAGCCGCGCGTAACCGATTTCAGCCGGTCATAAAAATCAAACACCACCTCGTTCAGGGGCAGGCGATAAACCACCATGGCCCGGCTGCCAGCATAGGTTAAATCTATCTGCTCGCCGCGCCGCTCGACACACAGGCTCAATACCTGACCCAGATATTCGTCCGGTGCCATGATCGTAGCCTTGATCCAGGGCTCTTCCAGATTATCAATTTTGGTCACCTCCGGCATATCGGCCGGGTTATGCATATCTATCACATTGCCATCGGTCATATTCAGCTTATAAACCACAGACGGGGCGGTAGAGATCAAATCCAGATCAAATTCACGGCTAAGGCGCTCGCGGATAACTTCCATATGCAGCAAGCCCAAAAAGCCGCACCGAAAGCCAAACCCAAGCGCAGCAGAGGTTTCGGCCTCAAAGGAAAAGGAGCTGTCATTCAGCGATAATTTTTCCAGCGCTTCCCGCAAATCGGAAAAATCGGCTGCATCAATGGGAAACAGGCCGCAAAATACCACAGGAACAGAAGGCTTGAAGCCTGGCAGGGCTTGGGCGCATACCCGCCTGTCTTCGGTGATGGTATCGCCTACCTTGGCATCCGATACGGTTTTCACCCCGGCATTGATAAAGCCAATTTCGCCCGGGCCCAGCTGATCCACTGTCTCCGGCTTTGGGCGAAACACCCCTACCCGTTCAACATTATGTACCGCCCCGGTGGCCATCATCCTTATCTTCATGCCTTTTTTCAGTACGCCATCGCGCACCCGAACCAGCGTCATCACCCCCAGATAAGGGTCATACCAGCTATCGACCAGCAAGGCTTTTAGCGGGGCGCTATTATCGCCTTGCGGGGCAGGCAGTTTGGCAACGATCGCCTCCAGTACTTCATCAATACCCAGCCCGGTTTTTGCCGATACCGCCATCGCATCATCTGCTGCAATGCCGATAACATCCTCTATCTGGGCTTTTACGCGCTCTGGCTCGGCAGCCGGCAAATCCATTTTATTCAGCACCACGACCATTTCATGATCGGCATCAATCGCCTGATATACATTGGCCAGCGTCTGGGCTTCCACCCCTTGCGAGGCATCCACGACCAGCAACGAGCCTTCACACGCCGATAAAGAGCGCGATACTTCATAGCCAAAATCCACATGGCCGGGTGTGTCCATCAAATTGAGGACATATTTCTCGCCCGCCTGGCTGGTATAATCCAGGCGCACTGTTTGTGCCTTGATGGTGATACCGCGCTCGCGCTCGATATCCATATTATCCAGAACCTGTTCAGACATCTCGCGCTCGCTTAAACCGCCACAAACCTGTATCAGGCGGTCAGCAAGGGTGGATTTGCCATGGTCAATATGGGCAACAATGGAAAAATTACGAATATGGCTCAGCTCTGTCATGGGCTATATCTATCCTAAAATCAGGGGATAATCCAGCAGATGAAGCATAAATCCTGCTGCTTTGGGCATAAATTTTCACCTGTCAGATAAAAACCGGTTATTGTGCTCGGACTTGACCCTGCAAGCGAACATGGTACAACATCAAATTGCTTCTAAATCAGGGAATTTATCCGTAAAATACCCCTTTAAAAAGATAGAAAATTAAAATGGCTCAGATGAACATTCAAAAATACCGCGCATATCCTGCTATCGACCTGCCAGACAGAAGCTGGCCAAACAAGGTCATTGATACCGCCCCTGTCTGGTGTTCGGTTGACCTGCGCGATGGCAATCAGGCGCTTATAGAACCAATGGATAGCGCACGCAAAATGCGGATGTTTAAAACGCTGGTTGCGATGGGCTTTAAAGAGATTGAAGTTGGCTTTCCTTCTGCGTCCGAGACAGATTTTAATTTCCTGCGCGAGCTGATAGATGGCGGCCATGTGCCAGAGGATGTCACCATTCAGGTGCTGACACAAGCGCGCGAACACCTGATTGACCGTACGATTGAATCGCTGGCAGGTGCACCGCAAGCGATTTTGCACCTATATAATTCTACCTCTACCCTGCAACGCCGCGTGGTATTTAACGCCGATGAAGACGGGGTGAAGGCCATTGCCGTAGATGGGGCAAAAATGGTAGCTGACCGGATTGGCAGGCTAGGCTCGGATACTCGTTTGCGCCTGGAATATTCGCCGGAAAGCTTTACCGGTACCGAGCTGGGTTACGCGCTGGATGTGTGTGAGGCGGTGATGGATGTCTGGCAGCCCACCCCGGAAAATAAAACCATTATCAATCTGCCCGCAACCGTCGAGATGTCGACCCCGAATATCTATGCCGATCAAATTGAATGGATGCATCGTAATTTCTCGCGCCGGGAAAGCATGATTTTATCCTTACATCCGCATAATGACCGGGGGTGCGGGGTGGCAGCCACCGAGCTTGGCCTGATGGCAGGGGCTGACCGGGTAGAAGGCACGTTATTTGGCAATGGCGAGCGTACCGGCAATGTGGATATCATCACATTGGGGCTGAATATGTTTACCCAAGGGGTCGATCCGATGCTGGATATCTCGGATATCAAATCGCTGGTCGATACCGCAGAATTTTGCAACCAATTGCCAGTGCATCAGCGCCACCCCTATGCAGGCTTGCTGGTACATACCGCTTTTTCCGGCTCGCATCAGGATGCTATTCGCAAAGGTATGGATGCGATGCGCCAGTCTAACCAGACCTTGTGGGAAGTTCCCTATTTGCCCATAGACCCTGCCGATATTGGCTGTACCTATGAAGCCATCATTCGGGTGAATTCCCAATCTGGCAAAGCTGGCTCTGCCTGGCTTTTGGAGACCGAGCATCATGTGCGCCTGCCACGCGCGATGGAAGTGGAATTTAGCCAATTGGTGCAAAAAGAGGCTGATTCCAGCGGGCGCGAGATGACCGCAGATATTATCTGGTCGCTCTATGTAGCTGAATATCTGAATATCACCGCCCCTTACGAGCTGGTGTCCTTTGAAAATGCCCCGGCCTCACGCAGTGCCGAGACAGAGCGGGTAAATGCAAAAGTACGCTTTAACGGCGAAGTCCATGACATATCCGGTACAGGAAACGGCCCTATCTCGGCGATGGTGACCGCCCTTCGCGATCATTTCGACCTGCAATTCAAACTGGCAGATTTTGGCCAGAATACACGCTCTTCTACCTCGAAGGCAGAAGCCGCTGCCTATGTTGAGCTGAAAAACAGGGACGGGAAATCTGTCTTTGGGGCCGGCATTGACACCTCTATCACCAAAGCCCCTATTCTGGCGCTGATGTCTGCGATAAACAGGCTTTAAACGCCTGTCTATCTGCTGACAGCTTCAATCCCTTTTGTTCTAGCCGCGAAGGACGCC
>JAURQT010000079.1 GCA_030835985.1 Alphaproteobacteria bacterium | reverse complement strand
TATAGGTCATTGCGGCTGTCTTATAGCCTTTTGACTGCAAGATATCAGCTACCACTTCGCCCTGACGGGCATCTGATGGAGCGGTTCTGAAGAACAAATCATTATCCGCAACCGTTGAAAGCGCAGGTGACGTTGCAGAAGGCGAAATCATTACAACGCCGTTTGGCACGGCCACATTTTCCAGAATAGCGGTAGTGACACCGGAGCAATCCGCCCCAACCATCGCCGCAACCTTGTCCGAGGTGACCAGACGTTCTGCCGCCGCGGTCGCTGCAGCTGAATCGATACAGGTTGAGTCAGCCCGAACAGATGTGGCTGTCCCCAGCTTGAAATTACCAGAATCATTGGCTTCCTTAATCGCCAATTCTGCACCCAGCGCCATGTCAGGTGTCAGCGATTCAATTGGCCCTGTATAGCCAAGAATAATACCTATTTTTGGCCCTTCGGCAGATTGCATACCGCCCTTATCCTGTCCGATAAACATGTAGGCAAGACCGGCCAGTACCGCCACACCCACAAGGATCACAATATTTTTATTCATCCTGTTTCCTCCCAAAAAATGCACTTAAGGTCATTTTATGTTCTAGCTCATACCTATCCAGATAGGCTGTTTAACCGGCGACACACTCTTGGGTACAACAGTCTGAGGCCTCTACTTGTAAGAGCTAGCTTATTTTAAAGAAATTTTCAATCTTCTTTGCGTTAGCCAGCGTCTTTGTTTTCAATAGCCAGAGGCGGGGAAGCGCCAGACTGGCACCAATCGACCTGCCCCAAAACAGAACAGGAGGGGCAAATCATCTCCCATTCTATCAGCCCCTGATAACATGCCCGGCAATGCCAGCTGGCCGCATGGGGGGCGTGCGCGGCCGCCTTCAGGGCTTGTTCTTTTTCACCGATGCTATCTGCTCCAAACCCTGAATACTGATTTTGGGTATCTGCCGGGGTCATCTGGCTATCATCGCCTATGGCAAATTTGTGTTTTTTCTCTGCTAAATCTGCAACCAGCAGGAAATATGTATTGGTTTGTCCGGCCGGGCTGATTTCTGCCAGGCTGGAAGAGGCAGATGCCCAAATCCCGCTTTTCAGCGCCCATTCTGCGGCAATAAGATGGCCCGCATCTGGATAGGCAGAGGTCTGTGCCAGCTTGCCAAGACGGGCAATAAACTGCCCTTCATTATCGCCTGATAATTTGGCCAGCATATCGGCAAGCTGGCTATGTGGAAAGGCTTTGAAATCCTTTTCCAGCCGTTTTACCGCTGATTTTTTCTGGCTATCTGTTGCCAGTAATGCCAAACGCCGGCTGGCCTCTATCATGCGCGGGCTATACTCCAGCGCCCGTTCCAGATAGGCTTTTTTATCCCCCTCTGCTGCCTCTTCAGACAATAACACGGATAAATGTGCGGCCAGCAGGGACGGATCATTCAGCTGGCCTGGTGCCAGCCCATCTTGCACACCAAAGCTGGAAAGCCCCTCTTTATCTTTGCGCAAAAAGGCCGAGAGCCTGTCCAGTGCTGCGCGCCATTGGTGTGATTTTATTTCTTCGGCCAGCACCCTTATCGCCGCCGGGGTTAATCCATCTGCATAGGCAAGGGCTTTATGGGCGGCCTCTATGCTTTGGGCATCCTTGCCCTGTTCCTGATAGAGGCGCATCAGCCCCAAATGGCCGAAATAGCTGGTATCTTCATTTTTTGAAAGCACGGTAAAATAGCGCATCGCTGCTTTGGCATCACCTGCGGCATGGGCAGCTTGTGCCGACAACAAATCCGGCAACAGGCCAGCCCCCAATAATTTTTCTGCCTTGCGTGCCTGGCGTCTGGCCATTTTATGATCGCCTGCAGCAAAGGCAACCATCCCCAGAGACAGCGCACGTTCCCCTTTTTTCTGGCGACGGGCTTGCCAATTATGACCAAGCCAGCCTGGCCATAGAAATAACATCCGCAAGAACCGATATATCAGCAATAGTGCGGCAACAGCTATCCCCAGCCCGGCAACCAGCAGGCTGGTGCGCATTTCTATCTGCCAGCCTGCCCAGCTGATAGTTGTCACACCGGCCTGTTTTGCCAGCCAGCTGACCAATATAGCAGCAAGGATGGAAAGAATAAGGAACTGGAGAAGGCGCAACATTACCGGGGGCTACCTTCGCCTGTTACCGTGCTATCAGATGCCCCGCTATTCTGGTCATCCTCTGCTTTTTGGCCATCCTCTGCTTTACGACCATCCTCTGCTTTACGAATAGTAATCAGCCCGGAAAACCATCCGGCCAGATTATCGATAGGCACTTCCACCCATTTCGGCAGCCATGCTTGATCTGTTCCAGAAATATCCGATACAGGCTCTCCAGGTTCTGCGCTTTTCTCTGATGCCGGACTTGCCGCCTTTGCTGTTTCAGAGGATATATTTTCGCTATTTTTCCGGGTCAGCCCTTCCAGCCAGTCTTGCTGATTTTGCTCTAACTTCCGGGCAAGGTTTTCAACCTCGGCACGCAGATTTTCTGTCAGGCTATTGGCTTGCTCAGTCAAACTTTCAATATCTTTTTTCAATGCGCCGCTCAGGCCTTGCTGGTCAATCACCGTTTGTGCCAGCTCGGTTTGGGCAGCGGTCAGGCTTTCCACCGCCACAGAGAGGGTTTCCACCCTTTGGCTTAATTCCTGCTGTTTTTCATTGGCCAGATTTGCGGTAAATACCGGCCACAGGGCAAGGGCTATCGCGCCCACAGATAGCCCCAGCGCGGCCGCGCTCATCACCTCTGAGCGACCAAAGCGCTGGCCAGATTTTGTGCTCCCCGCATCCCCATCTATAATGGTTTCAGACGCTGTAATTTCCGGCTCATCTGATGCTGATTGCCTGGAGTGTGTTTTGCGTTTGACCATCTGGATAATGCCCCTGCCAAATTTCGGCAGCCTTTCTGAAATGATAGCGCACAGATATTAGTATCTATAGGCTAACACATCTGGTCAATTTCCACTTTTAAATCTTTATCGTTTTTTACCGCGGCCCGGTTTCTGCCCAGTTACGGATATGTTCCAGCAAAGCTGGGCGGCTTATCTCTGGCGGGGCATTTGCGTTTAGACCCAGCTTATTTGCCGCCGCCACCAGCGCTGGCGAGGGCACAAAAACCGTGACATCGGTTGCTGGAAATGCTGGATAATGCAGTGCCAGCCAGTCTGAGAAAAGCTGCAAGCTGCGTTCAGACATCGCGCATACCGCGACCATCTGGCCAGCGGCAACAGCCTTTTGAAAATCCACAGATTTATCCCTGTTTGGCATGGCTTTATAGAGGGTATGGCGGGTAACAGAACAGGGCGCGCCGGCCAGACCCGCCACAATATCCACCGCAATATCTGCCCCGCAAAGCCAGAGATAGTGCTGCCCGTCTCGCTGGCGGTTATTTTTATGGGAGGCCGTGATTTTTTCTATCAGGCTTCTGGCATCCCCCCCGGCCGCAACCAAATCTAAAAAAGCGGCATCGGCTAAAACCTGTTTTGTGCCGTTGCCCACACACCAGACCCGCCTGTTTTTTACAGGGATATCGGCTTTTGATAGAAATCTGGCGGCCTGTTTGCTGGTACAGACAAGCTCTGCTTTTGGCCGGGCAAGGATATCTGCAAATGCATCTTTCAGCCCGTCTGTATCTGGCTGGATAGACATCATCGGCAAGGCAAGGGCGGCCAGGCCCATTGCTTGTAAAAAAGCGGCATCCTCCAGACTATCTGGTTCCGGGCGCAAACTGAATATCACCGGCTTCGACATTTCCTGCCTTTATTCCTGCCTCTATTTCTGCCTCTGTTTCTGAAAGTACGTTTTATTTAGGGTAATTTTTTTAGGGCAATTTTTTTTAACCTTGCCTGTTCAGGCCAGAAATCCACGCCCACCACAGGCAGATAGTAATTCTTTTGCCAGCGCCTGTCCAAGGACGGCTGCCTCTTGCTGGCCGGCATAGCTTTCTGCGCGAAAACACGTCGCCCCATCCAGCGACAATACCGCCCCTTGAAGATGCAAGCGGCCATCTGCTGTGATATCTGCCATTGCCGATATCGGTGTGCGGCATGACCCGTCCAGCCCGGCAAGCAGGGCGCGCTCTGCCATCACACATACCTGTGTTTCCTTGCAATTTAATGCGTGAACAAAAACAGTTGCTGCCGTGCTGCGTGCATCGCCGGTGCGCAGCTGTATCGCCAGCGCGCCCTGTGCCGCCGCCGTTGGCATCACCGCTTCATCCAAAGGCTGATAACCGCTATCGATATTCAGGCGCCGCAAACCGGCAACAGCCAGAATGATGGCATCAAACTCGCCTGCTGCCAGACGCGCCAGCCGACTATTCACATTGCCCCGCAACAGGCTGATACGCAAATCCGGGCGATAATGATGCAGACAGGCCGAACGCCGCACCGATGCGGTGCCAATATGCGCCCCTTTTGGCAAGGCGTCCAAATCCGGATAAGGCCCAACCAGCGCATCGCGCCTGTCTTCGCGCGGCAAAACAGCACCAATAATTGTCCCGTCTGCAATGGTGGTTTCCATATCTTTCATGGAATGAACGGCTGCATCTGCCTGGCCAGATAATAATGCTGCTTCCAGGGCTTTTACAAATACGCCCTTGCCGCCCACCTCGACAAGCGGCCTGTCCAGCACTTCATCGCCTTTGGTGGACAGGCCAAGAATTTCTGTCCGGCAAGGCGATAACAAAGATTGTACCAGCTCTGTTTGTACCATCGCCAGTTGTGATTTCCGGCTGGCCAGAACAAGCGGTGCTTTTTCAAAAATGGAAAGCAGATTGTCTGTCATGCAGGTTTACTCTCATAGAATGGCCGGGGCTGTAAAGCCTCTATCACGCTATAGAGCAAGGTTATTCCGCAACTTCGGCATATTCTGATAGGGGCGGGCAGGTACAGACCAGATTACGATCCCCGAACACATTATCGATACGTGCCACAGGCGGCCAATATTTATCGATACTGACCTGACCTGCCGGCATACCGGCCAGATGGCGGTCATAGGGGCGTGTCCATGTTTCTGCCATCACCATTTCAGCAGTATGCGGGGCATTGACCAGCGGGTTATCTTCGGCTGGCCATTTACCCTGTTCCACCTGTCTGATTTCTGCCCGAATAGATTTCATCGCCTGAATAAAGCGATCCAGCTCGGCACGGCATTCGCTTTCGGTCGGCTCTATCATCAAGGTTCCGGCGACAGGAAAGCTCATGGTCGGGGCATGAAAGCCATAATCCATCAGCCGTTTTGCAATATCTTCTGCATCAATACCGGCGGCCTGTTTTAACGGCCGGATATCCAAAATCACCTCATGGGCGACATGGCCGGTTTCCCCGGCATATAAAACTGCATAATCAGCGGCCAGCTCGGCTGCGATATAATTGGCATTTAAAATCGCTATCTGGCTGGCTTTACGCAAGCCATCCGAACCCATCATGCGAATATAGCTATAGGATATCGGCAAAATCAGAGGCGAGCCAAAGGGGGCGGCCGCAATTTGCCCTGTTTGTACTTGCCTCGATGATGCGGCGGCATCCCGGCCTGGTTCAAAATCATGATGCGGTAAAAACGGGGCAAGATGCGCGCCCACCCCGATAGGCCCCATCCCCGGCCCGCCGCCGCCATGCGGAATGCAAAAGGTTTTATGCAGGTTTAAATGGCTGACATCTGCGCCATATTTACCAGGCTGGGCCAACCCTACTTGCGCGTTCAGATTAGCCCCGTCCAGATATACCTGGCCGCCGGCTGAATGTACCCAGTCACAAATGGTTGTGATATCTTTTTCAAACACCCCATGGGTAGAGGGGTAGGTTACCATCATGGCGGCCAGCTTGTCTTTATGCTGGTCAATTTTTTCGCGCAAATCTGCCAGATCAATATTGCCATTTTCATCACAGGCTACGACCACAACCTGCATTCCGGCCATCTGGGCAGAGGCAGGGTTGGTGCCATGGGCAGAAGCGGCAATCAGACAGATGGTTCTATCTGCCTCGCCGCGGCTTTTCAGATAGCTTCGGATAGCCAGCAATCCGGCATATTCGCCTTGCGCCCCGGAATTGGGCTGCATCGAAATAGCATCATAACCTGTAATGGTACATAGCCAGTCTTTCAGCTCTTCTATCATAGAAATATAGCCAGCTGCCTGATCCGCCGGGCAAAAAGGGTGCATATTGGCAAATTCCGGCCAGGTAACCGGCATCATTTCTGCTGCCGCATTCAGCTTCATGGTACAAGAGCCAAGCGGTATCATGGTTCTGTCCAGGGCCAAATCCTTATCAGAAAGACGGCGTAAATAGCGCATCATTTCTGTCTCGGAGCGATAGAGATGAAAAACAGGATGGGTAAGATAGTCAGACTGGCGGCGCATTTCTTCGGGCAGGGTTTGTGCGTCCAGCTGGCTATCTATCTGACCGAAATCTGCTGTTACATCAAAAAGCTGCCATAAAGCTGTTACCGTATTGGCATCGCACGTTTCATCAAAAGACAGGGTGAGACCCTTTCGGGTCTGACGCAAATTAAACCCGGCCTTTATCGCACGGTCAGTTATCTCTTTTGTCTTGTCTGTCTCAATCAGGACAGTATCAAAAAATCTGTCACTTACCTGATAGCCCTTTTTTGCAAGGCCGCTTGCAAATATTTTTGCCAGCCGATGGGTGCGGGCAGCGATGTGATATAAACCATCCGGCCCATGCCAGACAGCATACATGGACGCCATAATCGCCAGCAGGGCTTGTGCGGTACAAATATTGGAGGTCGCTTTTTCGCGGCGAATATGCTGCTCGCGGGTTTGCAAGGAAAGCCGATAGGCCGGCTGGCCCTGACTATCTATCGACACGCCGATAATCCGGCCAGGCAACATTCTTTTATGGGCATCTGTGGTTGCCATAAAGGCCGCATGAGGCCCGCCATATCCCATAGGCACCCCAAAACGCTGGGCAGAGCCTATCGCCATATCTGCGCCCAGTTCGCCCGGCGGCACCAGCAAGGCAAGGCTGAGCAAATCACAGGCCATGATAACAAAACCGCCTGCCCCCTTCACCGCTTCAATCGGGGCTTTTACGTCTGCTATATGCCCATCTGTTCCGGGATAGGCCAGTATCACACCAAAATAGTCAGAGGCAGATAACAGGCTTTGCGGGTTGCCAACTTCCACCTGCCAGCCAAGCGGTTCTGCACGGGTTTTTATCACCTCAATGACCTGGGCATGACAATTTTCATCAACAAAAAATACATTGTTCCGGGACTTTGACACCCGCCTTGCTACCGCCATTGCTTCTGCGGCGGCGGTTGCTTCATCCAGAAGCGAGGCATTGGCCATATCAAAGCCGGTCAAATCGCAAATCATGGTTTGGAAATTTAGCAAGGCTTCCAGCCGCCCCTGGCTGATTTCCGGCTGATAGGGTGTATAGGCGGTATACCATGCCGGGTTTTCCAGAATATTGCGTTGCAGGACAGGCGGGGTAATTGTGCCATAATAACCCTGACCTATCAGCGATTTCAGCACGGTATTCTGGCCAGCAAATTTTTTCATTATGTGCAGCAGACTATCTTCAGAGGCAGGCGGGCAAACCGCCAGCCCTGCTGACATATGAATGCTTTTCGGCAATATCGCATCGGTCATCCTGTCCAGAGAGTCAAAGCCGATAATTTTCAGCATCGCCTCTATATCATGGGCAGCAGGCCCGATATGGCGTTGGATGAAATCTTCCTCGCGATGATGTTCTAGCTCGTGATACCGCATTGTTTTTCCTGTTCATTCTGGCAAGATTATCTTTTTTTCCTGTTATGCATTTCTATCTAGCTCACCAGTGCAAGATAGGCTGCCTCATCCATTAATTCATCCAGTGCGCTGACATCCTCCAGCCTGATTTTAACAAACCATCCAGCGCCCATCGGCTCGGTATTCACCTGTGCCGGATCATCGCCCAGCGTTTCATTGATCTCGACAATCTCGCCGGTGACCGGGGCGTAAACCGAAGAGGCCGCCTTAAAGCTTTCCACGGTTGCCATCTCGCCGCCAGCGGTAACTTTTGTGCCAACTTCCGGCAGTTCAACAAAAACGATATCCCCCAGCTCGCTCTGTGCATGATCGGTGATACCGATAGTGGCGACTTCGCCTTCCAGACGAATCCATTCATGCTCTTGGGTAAATTTTTCCATCTTTTAGCTCCTTATACATTCGCAAAATCTGACTTTATCAAAAACTATTTTTAATTGCCTTGCTGAAAACCTAGCTACCGCGATAAAAACGATGCGCCACAAAGGGCATATCACAGCGTGTAAGTGGCAAGCGCCTGCCGCGCACTTCGGCAAATACAGGCGCATCACTATTGGCAAAATCGCGGTCAATGCGCACCATCGCAACCGGCTGGCCAACCGACGGGGCAGGTGAGCCGGAAGTGACCAGACCTATTTGCCGGCCCCCTGCCTTACTATCAAAGACGGGGGTACCACTGCGCGGCGGCACCCCTTTTGGGGCTATCACCCCTATCCGGCATTCGGCGCTGCCGCCAGCCAGATCTGCCAGCGTGATATCTGCGCCAATAAAGCCGGCTTCACGCGCCCCGCCCTTGCGCCGTATTTTGGGAATAGACCAATGCAGACTGGCCGTCACCGCGCTGATATCTTCATCCATATCCTGGCCATACAGGCATAAACCTGCTTCCAGACGCAAACTATCGCGGGCAACCAGACCAGCCATTTGCACCCCCTCATTTTCAATAAGGCGGGTAACAAACCCCTCAGCCACTATTTCTGGCAAACTAACCTCAAAGCCATCTTCGCCTGTATAGCCAGAGCGTGATAATTCTATTTGCTGACCGTCAAATTCGCTGACCGCCACCTGTAAAAACCGCACCTCTTCTGGCAGGGACACCAGCTGTGCTACTGCTTTTGCCGCCGCCGGGCCCTGTACCGCGACAAGGGCGCGTTGCAGGCGCGATATCCCAAAGCCTGTCAGATGGCCAGCAAGCCAGCTTATATCTTTATCCGCACAGGCTGCATTAACCACCATCCGCACATAGCTTCCTGCATGGATGACCATCACATCATCCAGAATGCCGCCTTGCGGGTTCAGCAATAATCCATAGCGTTGATGATATTCAGGTAAATCGATCAGATTTGCCGGGATAACCCCTTCAAGGGCGGCCAGAACAGGGGCGGCCTGACCAGAAGGGTGGGTGATATCGAGCTGTGCCATATGCGAGACATCAAAAACAGCCGCGCCCGTGCGGCACGCCATATGTTCTTTTAACGGGCCATCTGTATAGTTCAGCGGCATCATATAGCCGGCAAAAGGCGCCATGCGCGCCCCATGCGCAATATGAAAATCATTTAAACAGGTTGTTTTTTCTTCACCAGACAATTTGTGTCTTTTTTCATCCCTGATTTCTAGCATCCACCCTTTAAAATTAGAGCGGCTGCCATTCCTGGCCGCTATCCCCATAACGGCCTCTTCCCACATCATAGTTTTACGAATTTAACCATTGTGTGCAACCGCGATTTCACCTGTTAGGACAGTCAGGCTCATTTTTCTGGCAATCGGTCCTGACAGGCTGATTTACCCGCCGCTGTTAATCCTTTATAACCGGAATAAAACCGCCTGATATTGACGATGAAAGAACAGATTGTGCGCCGGGAACAGACCATTATTTTGGGGATCGAAAGCAGTTGTGATGAAACCGCTGCGGCGCTGATAAGCTCTAATCGCGAGATTCTGTCGCATCACATCGCTTCTTCTGCTGAAATTCATGCCAGCTTTGGCGGTGTTGTGCCGGAAATTGCTGCCCGCCAGCATCTGGATATCATTGACACGGTTATTGAAGCAGCCTTTGCCAGGGCCGGGCTGACCATGGCCGATATAGACGGCGTGGCCGCAACCGGCGGGCCTGGCCTGATAGGCGGGGTTCTGGTTGGTACCATGACAGCCAAAGCCATTGCCCATGCAAAGGGTCTACCCTTTTTTGCCATTAACCATCTAGAAGGCCATGCGCTGACCGCCAGATTAACAGACGCGATATCCTTTCCCTATCTGTTATTGCTGGTTTCAGGCGGGCATACCCAGTTGCTGGCCGTATATGGAGCAGGACAGTATAAAAGGCTGGGCACTACAATGGATGATGCGGCCGGTGAAGCCTTTGATAAGGGCGCAGCTGTATTGGGGCTTGGCTATCCGGGCGGGCCTGCCATCCAGAAAGCCGCCCTGGAGGGCGATGCAAGGGCGGTTCGCCTGCCGCGCCCGCGAAAAGGGGCAAAAGATTGTCATTTTTCCTTTTCCGGCCTGAAAACCGCGCTGGCACAAAAATGGGAAAAAACAGAGGATAAAAGCGCGTCCAGCCGCGCGGATTTTGCCGCCAGCTTGCAAGCGGCTATCGCTGATTGCCTGATAGATAGAACCAGGCGAGCAATGCAGGAATTTGTCGATAAAACCAACACCGGACAATTGGTCATTGCCGGCGGTGTGGCGGCCAATCTGGAAATTGGCACGCGGCTAAAAACACTGGCAAAAGAGATGTCCTTTGATCTGGTTATTCCGCCAGCTTACCTATGCACCGATAATGCGGCGATGATTGCCTGGGCGGGTCATGAATATATGGCGATGGACAGGGATACGCGCCTTGATTTTGCCCCGCGCCCGCGCTGGCCACTGGACAGCGATGCCCCGCCGCCGCCCGGCCGCGGTGTTCGCATCTAAAGACAGGCAAAGGGCGCACAGGCAGCTACAAGGCCAGCCCCATAATAACTTTTTGGAATAATTTTCTGGTTTTCACCCAAGCCGGCTTTATAATCAGGGATATGAGCGAAAAAGAAAATATTGTGGTAATTGGCGGCGGCGCGTGGGGATCGGCTATCGCCCATCAAATACGCAGCCACCCCCAAATTAACATAGAATTGCTGGTGCGCGCACAAACCACCGCAGAAGATTTAAAACAGGGCAAAGTGCGCCAATATCCCCAGCTTACCGGCTTGCCGGGCTTTGATGCGACCACTGATACAGCCTGCCTGAAACAGGCCGATATCCTGTATCTGGTTGTCCCTGTGGCTGCCAGCAGCGATATGTTTGAGGGGATAAAGGCACATACATCCGAAAATTGCCCTGTCATATTATGCGCAAAAGGCTTGCTGCCAGACAAGGATAAGGGCGGTATTTTTCTGCAGGAATATGCAAAGCAAGAGCTGGGCAACCGGCCTGTTGCGCTCTTTACCGGGCCTTCTTTTGCCGATGAAGTATTATCGGGCTTGCCGACTGCCTTGCTGGCTGCCAGCAGCGATAGCGCCTTATCTGCACGGGTGGCTGGCCATTTTGCCCATAGCAAATTGCGCATCTATCAGGGACAGGATGTGATGGGAGCCGCCCTGGGCGGGGCGGTGAAAAATGTTATCGCTATCGCTGCCGGTATTTGTACAGGCCAAAAGCTGGGCGATAATGCCCGCGCCGGTCTGATAACAAGGGGGCTGGCCGAAACCATGCGCCTGGCCGAGGCGCTGGGCGCTGAACGTGCCACCATGTCCGGGCTGGCCGGGATAGGCGATCTGGTGTTATCTTGCAGTAATGATCATTCGCGTAATATGGCCTATGGGCTGGCCCTTGGCAGCGGGACAAAAATATCGCAAAAGCTGGCAGAAGGAAGACATTCTGCTGCCCATTTATGTGCCCGTGCAGACTATGAAAATATTGAAATGCCGGTTTGCGCGGCGGTGGATAAAATCGTTAATCACCATGCAGATATTCCAGCAACCATCACCGCGCTATTATCACGGCAAGCTGGACTGGAATAATCTGGCATCTATATCATTAAAATATATCTCTTTTAAAAAAACCCCCAATCAGGAGCGATAGAGCATGGCATACTGGCTTTTTAAATCCGAACCAAATACCTGGTCCTGGCAGAATCAGCTGGATAAGGGCGATATCGGGGAAGGCTGGGACGGGGTGCGCAACTATCAGGCTGGCAATAATATGAAAGCCATGCAAATTGGCGATCTGGGATTTTTCTATCATTCTGTCTCAGAAAAGCAAATTGTCGGCATTGTCGATGTGATAGAGCTGTGGCATCCAGACCCGACCGATGCCTCCGGCCGGTTTGGGATGGTTACTGTTCGGGCGATAAAATCCATGACCCGGCCGGTTAGCCTGGCAGAAATAAAGGCCGAGCCGCGCTTGTCGGAATTGGCACTGGTCAAACAATCGCGCCTGTCGGTTGTGCCAATTGGCGCGGCCGAATGGGATCTGTTACTGGAAATGGGCGATACCCGTCTGTAAACAGGCTTTTTTTCAAGTGTCCAGACTGCGCCTTTCCTTGAAAATCAGAAACAGATTACGCAGATAAATAAACAAGCCCAGCCCCTGACCACAAATGATCACCGGGTCTTGCCGCCAAAGCGCATATAAAAACAGCACCAATCCGCCGCCGATCGAAAAAT
>JAURQT010000078.1 GCA_030835985.1 Alphaproteobacteria bacterium | reverse complement strand
ATCGGTGGGCAGTCTGCTCAGGGGTGCGGCGCGCTATAGAGATTGACCAGAATAACGCCAATAACAATGAAAAACAGGCCAAGAATGGCTGGCCAGCCAAGGCTTTGTTTAAAAATAAGCGCCCCCAGAATGGCGATAGTGAAAACGCCCAGCCCGCTCCAGGTCGCATAGACAATCGAGATTGGAATGGTACGAATAGCAAAGGTCAACAGCCAGAACGCCGCCATATAACACACCGCCAGCGTCAGGGTCGGCCAGAGGCGGGTGAAATTGGCAGAGACCGGCAATAGCATCGTGCCGGTTACCTCTAGAAATATCGCCGCGATCAGATAGACATAACTTAACGACATTAGCCCCTCCCTGGCGCTGCTCCCCAAGCCTATAGGCCAGAGAAACCTAAAACCATCTAAACATACCTATAAGCCCTGCCGCCGCATAGAAAAACTGCAACAGCAAGATGCCCCTATGCTGGCCGGTCCAGGCCCATAAACCGATAGCGATAGCCGATATCAATAATAGCGTGAAGCCCAGAAATTCCGAGCCGGTATTAGAGGCCACCAGCAGGGAATAAATAATCGCTGTACCCACCCCGAACCATTCCAGATATTTTGCATAAGCCTTCATAGTTGTTCGCCTCTTTTTTATATCCCCAGCCCGATTAGGCCATAGCCGAAATGCGGCATCAAGAGGGGTGAGAGATTTCAACCAGATTGCCATCCGGGTCACGCAGATATAGCGAGGTAATAGGCCCGATAGCCCCGGAACGCGGCACAGGCCCGTCTTCTATCTCTATATTATGGGCGGCCAGATGGGCTTGCCATTCCCCCAAGGGCGCATCGGTTAGCAAGCAGATATCCACCGCCCCTGCCACCGGGTTTTCGGCGTGTGGGCGATAGGGCGCGGCTGCATCATGTAAATTGATTTTCTGCTGGCCAAAGCATAAAGCAAGCCGCTCTGCCCGACCGCCAGCAGGGGTAAAGCGCGAGAGCGACATCCCCAGAATATCACAGTAAAAATGAACGGTTTTATCGATATCACCGGCGCTCAACACCAGATGGTCAATAGCTGTTATTTGCGGGGGCATGATGTGTTACTTTCCAGTCTTTTATTTATTTTCATTTGACATTTATCTGGCAGAGAATAGCAGCTTAACGCCAAATCCGATAAATAACATAGCTGTAAATATTTCAACAATAGTGGAAAATTTTTGACCTGCAACACTGGCTTTCCGCGACCAATAAAACTGACCATCATCCAAAACCAGACAGCCTTTATAGTAAATGCTTGCAACAAATTGGCCACAGCAAAAATCTACTCCCACTCAATAGTGCCGGGGGGTTTGCTGGTCACATCATAGACCACACGGTTCACGCCTTTTACCTCATTCACGATACGGGTTGCGGTACGCGCCAGAAAATCATGACTAAACCCATAGCTCTGGGCGGTCATCCCGTCGGTAGAGGTTACCGCACGCAACGCGCACACATATTCATAAGATCGCGCATCGCCCATCACCCCAACCGTCCGCACTGGCAGCAATACAGCAAAGGCTTGCCAGATCTCGTCATACAGGCCGGCTTTGCGTATCTCGTCCAGATAGACAGAATCTGCCTCGCGCAATATATCCAGCTTTTCCGGCGATATTGCCCCTGGAATACGAATGGCAAGGCCGGGCCCCGGAAAGGGATGGCGGCCGACAAAATGTTCGGGCAAGCCCAGCTCGCGCCCCAATGCGCGCACCTCGTCCTTGAACAGCATTCGCAAGGGCTCGACCAGCTCCAGAGCCATATCCTCTGGCAGGCCGCCCACATTATGATGGGATTTGATGGTCACCGCATTACCGCCAGCGGCCGAAATGGATTCAATCACATCCGGATAGAGTGTGCCTTGTGCCAAAAAGCGGGCATTTTTGATGCGTGCGGATTCCGCGTCAAACACTTCGATAAAGCTCCTGCCAATAATTTTGCGCTTTTGTTCGGGGTCATCCACCCCGTCCAGCCGACCTAAAAACATTGCAGATGCATCATGATGGATAAGCGGGATATTATAATGATCGCGGAACAGACGGACAACTTCATCTGCCTCGCCTTTACGCATCAGACCGGTATCCACAAACACACACGTCAGCTGATCGCCTATTGCCTGATGGATAAGCACAGCAGCAACCGAGCTATCAACCCCGCCAGACAGGCCGCAAATCACATTGCCATCGCCGATTTGCGCCCGTAACGCTGCTATCGCCTGATCCTTATAGGCTGCCATCGACCAATTGGCATCGACCCCGCAAATCTGCAAGGCAAAATTACGCAACAGCCCTGCCCCGCCGTCGGTATGAACCACTTCGGGATGGAACTGTACCCCGTAATAGCCACGCGCCTCATCAGCAATGACCGCATAGGGTGCCCCGGCAGAACGGGCAATCACCTGAAAGCCGTCTGGCAAGGCAGAGACATGATCGCCATGACTCATCCAGACAGACTGGCGCGAGGTAGCTGGCCAGACTCCCTCAAAAAGCGGGCTATCGGCAACAACTTCCACCTCTGCCTGGCCAAATTCCCGGCTGAGGCCAGCTTCGACTACCCCGCCAAGCTGATTGCACATGGTTTGCTGGCCATAGCAAATGCCCAAAATTGGCAGGCCTGCATCAAAAACCGCCTGCGGGGCGCGCGGTGTATCGGCATGGGTAACTGAATTTGGCCCACCGGACAGGATAATCCCGCCAATATGGGACAATGCCCCCTCTTTTTCCAAGCCCTGAACAGACGTACTGGGCAGAATCTCGGTATAGACCCCTTCCTCGCGCAGACGCCGGGCGATGAGCTGGGTTACTTGCGAGCCGAAATCGATAATCAGAATGGCATTTTTCATCATGGCGTTCCCAAAATCCTGCGCTGTTACATACCTGGCCGATAATTCGGGGCTTCCCTTGTGATGGTCACATCATGAACATGGGATTCTTGCAAGCCAGCCGAGGTGATTTTCAGGAACGTACAATTTTTCTGCATATCGGCAATGGTCGGGTTGCCAGTATAGCCCATCGCCGCGCGCAAACCGCCTGCAAGCTGGTGCAAGACCTGGCCAGCTGCCCCCTTATAGGGTACCTGACCCTCAATGCCTTCTGGTACCAGCTTTAACGGCGTGGATACTTCGGCCTGGAAATAGCGATCGGCCGAACCTCTGGCCATCGCCCCCATCGAGCCCATCCCGCGATAGGCTTTATAAGAACGCCCCTGATATAAAAATACCTCGCCCGGGGTTTCATCTGTCCCTGCCAGCATAGAGCCAACCATCGCAACCGATGCCCCGGCGGCAATCGCCTTGGCCAGATCGCCTGAATATTTAATGCCGCCATCTGCGATAACCGGCACGCTGGCATCCGCGCATACCGAAAACGCATCCATAATCGCGGTCAGCTGCGGTACGCCCACCCCGGCAATCATCCGTGTGGTACAGATAGAGCCCGGCCCAATCCCGACCTTTACCGCATCCACCCCGGCATCTATCAGGGCTTTTGCGCCATCTGCTGTAGCGATATTGCCGCCGATAATCTGGATGGTATTGGATAATTTGCGGATAGTCTGCACCGCGCCCAAAACGCCTTCAGAATGGCCATGGGCGGTATCAACCACCACCACATCTGCCCCGGCGGCAATCAGGGCTTCGGCGCGGCGCACCCCGTCAGGCCCTGCCCCGGTTGCCGCAGCGACCAGCAGACGGCCCTTGTCATCTTTTGAGGCTTGCGGATAATTTTCAGCCTTTTCCATATCCTTGACTGTGATAAGGCCAATACAGATATTCTGATTATCGACCACCACCAGCTTTTCAATACGGTGTTCATGTAACAGGCGGCGTGCTTCTTGCGGGCTGGCAGTTTCGGTCACGGTAATGACCGGGGTCGTCATCAAATCGGCAATTTTCTGATTTTTATCGGTGGCAAAGCGCACATCACGGTTGGTGAGAATACCAACCAGCTTTGCGTGTGCATCGACCACCGGAATACCGCTGATTTTATTTGCCGACATCATCGCCAGCGCATCGCCCAGTGTTTTATCCGGGGTGATGGTAAGCGGGTTTACCACCATACCGGCTTCAAATCTTTTGACCGCTGCCACCTGTGCGGCCTGCTCTTCAATGGTGAAATTTTTATGGATAACCCCGATACCGCCAGCTTGTGCCATGGTAATCGCCAGGCGATGTTCGGTAACTGTATCCATCGCCGCCGATACCAGCGGCAAATTCAGCCTTATCCGGCGTGTCAGATAAGAAGATATATCCACATCTGCCGGCAATACTGACGAATGGCCAGGCTGTAACAGAACATCATCAAAAGTAAGGGATTCTCGGATTGTGGGCGTCGTCATCAATTTATCCTTAGATACAAAGCAGGTGATGACGCCAGACACTACCCTGAAGCGCATCATTTATCCAGTTGAAACTGCACCCGCCCGCCATAAAATAGCATTTTTACCGTGCTATCTATACATCATCAGCATCCGGAGCAGGTTTAAAGCCGGTCGCCAGCAAATAGGTCTCGACCGATTCGGCGCGGCTGGCCTCTGGTTTCAGATAGCGCACCTTGTCAAAACGCTGATTCAGCACCGTCATAAAACTGGCATCTGCCCCGCCGCGAAAGGCCTTTGCCAGAAACAGCCCGCCTGGCTGAAGAATCCCTGTGGCAAAATCCAGCGCGATTTCCAATAAAGCCATGGTGCGCAAATGATCGGTCTGGCGATGGCCTGTTGTGGCCGCTGCCATATCTGATAGCACCGCATCTGCCTT
>JAURQT010000077.1 GCA_030835985.1 Alphaproteobacteria bacterium | reverse complement strand
CCGACCTTGCTGATCTTTAAGGGCGGGCAGGTTGTCGCCGAAAAAATCGGGGCAATGCCAAAATCTGCGCTGGAACAATGGATCAGCGATAGCGTTTAAGCCGCCCCTGTTTTTTTAATGAATAGACGCTGCCAGATATCTATCTAGTCTGGCAGCGTTTTATTTTCCGCCAATATCTGACCCGCCAGATACAACGAGCCGCAGATAATTACCGGCATCGCCTTGTCTGTCCGGGCATCGATATCTGTCAGCGCCGCGCGGGCAGTGCTGGCAGCCTTTGCCGGAATATCCAGGCTGGCAGCAATATTGGCCAGCGTTTGAGCGGTTATCGCTGCGGGCTGATCGGTAATGGTCAGGCAATGAATATGGGCGGCAATCGGTTTGATTTGTGCTAGAAAATCTTCGGCGGGGCGTGTATTTAGCGCGCCAAAAATCACCATCCATTTGCCGTTATGCAGGGATTGCAATGTGTGAATAAGGGCGGCCGCCCCATGCGCATTATGCGCCCCATCCAGCCAGAGGACGCGCCCGGATAGTAAAATATCGGCCAGACTGCCGCCGGATAATTTCTGGATACGGCCAGGCCATTTTGCGGCGGCCAGCCCCTTGCACGCGGCGGGGGTAAAAGAAAAAGGGCTTACCATCTTCATCGCGGCCAGGGCCAGTCCGGCATTTTGATATTGATGTCGCCCGATTAATGCCGGGGCAGGCAGGATATGCTTTTCCTGTCGCCAGATAAATTCCATCTGGCCGTTTTCCGACGGGCTGGCATGAAAATCAACGCCTTCTTCTATTATCTCGGTACCCAATTCTGTGGCTGTTTCTATCAGCCCTTGCCGGGCTTGCCTGCTTTGGCGTGCCCAAATGGCAGGTTTATTTTTCCGCATAATGCCGGCTTTTTGTGTGGCAATTCCGGTGATATCCGCGCCCAGAAAATGTTCATGATCGCGGGCAATAGGCGTGATGACAGACAGGGCGGTATCGGGGATGATATTGGTTGAATCATACTTGCCCCCCAATCCTGTCTCCAGAATTAAAATATCGGCTGGATGGCGTGAAAAAGCCAGAAAAGCTGCAATTGTCGTGCTTTCAAAAAAGGTGATGGGCGCGCCATTATTCACCGCTTCAATCTCGGATAAAACCGAAACCAGTTCGGCATCAGAAATCAGCTTGCCAGCAATGCGAATACGCTCATTAAAGCGACAGAGATGGGGCGAGGTATAGATATGGGCGCGTAATCCGGCTGCCTGATACAGGCTGGCTAAAAAGGCACTGACCGAGCCCTTGCCATTCGTGCCGGCAATATGAATAACCGGCGGCAATTGCAAATGCGGACTGCCGCATTTCTTGCTTAATTCAATTGTACGCTCCAGCCCTAAATCGATTAATTTCGGGTGCAGTTTTGTCAGCCTATCAAGGGCGGCCTGCAATTCAGAGCTGGAACTATCCATCGGCAAAACCGCTTTGGTCGATAAAAAGGGCCGGGCTATCGCCTAGGCGGCCCGCGATTCCATCAGCATGGATAGAATAGAATCAATCTTCTGCTTTTGCTCGGAACGCGCAACCACCATATCCACCATACCATGATCTTGCAAATATTCTGCGGTCTGGAAATTATCAGGCAGTTTTTCGCGCACTGTCTCTTCGATTACCCGTCTGCCAGCAAAGCCGATAATGGCCCCTGGCTCTGCCAGCTGAATATCGCCCAGCATCGCAAAAGAGGCCGTTACCCCGCCTGTGGTGGGGTGAGCCAGCAACACAATATAGGGTAATTTTGCCTCGCGCACTCTATCCACGGCCAGGATAGAGCGCGGTAATTGCATCAGCGATAAAATCCCTTCCTGCATCCGCGCCCCGCCTGAAGATGGCACAACGATAAGGGCGGCATGTTCGGCTACGGCTTTTTCGGCTGCCAGCAACAAGCCATCGCCAACTGTCCGGCCCATAGACCCGCCCATAAACCGGAAATCAAAGGCAGCAATGACCACAGGCTTGCCGCCAATTGTGCCTTTTGCCACAGAGATAGCATCCTGTTCACCGGTTTTCGCCCGGGTTGCCTTTAGCCGTTCGGGATAGCGTTTACTATCTTTAAATTTCAGCGGGTCATCGGCATTAATGGTCACTTCCAGCGTTTCATAGCTATCAGCATCGAATAGCAATCTGAAGCGTTCTTCTGGTATAAGCGGCGTGTGATGGCCACAGGTCGAACAGCAATTAAAGGCTTCCTGATAATCTTTATGAAACAGCATCTGGCTGCAAGAGGGGCATTTCACCCAGAGATTTTCCGGCACATCAGATGATTGCACCAGCGCCTTAATCTTTGGCAAAACAGAATTTGTAATCCAGTTCATTTTTCCAAACCGCCTTTCATATTTTGCTTAACTGCGCTGCATTGCAGCCGATAAGCTGGCACAGAATGTTCCGACTTCCTGTATCAGCTCGGCTCTTTTGTCTGATGCTACCGCATCTTCGATTTTTTGTACAAGGGCAGAGCCGACTACCACCCCGTCAGCGATGCCAGCTACCTCTGCTGCCTGGTCAGCTGAACGGATGCCAAAACCGGCTACGGCTGGCAAATCTGTTTCCTCGCGCAGGCGCTTAAAGGCCGAACGGATGCTATCTGTTGCCGCGCTTTTGGTGCCGGTAATTCCAGCAATCGCCACATAATAGACAAATCCGCCTGCCTTTTTCACCACCACTGGCAAGCGGCTGCCAAGGGTGGTGGGGGTTACCAGCCGGATAAAGCTAAGTCCTGCCGCACTGGCCGTATCACATAGCTCTTCATCTTCTTCTGGTGGCAGATCGACAATGATAAGCCCATCAACCCCGGCGGCCAAAGCGGCCGTGATAAAGGCTTGCTGGCCATAAATATAGATAGGATTAAAATAGCCCATTAAAATCAGCGGGGTGTCGGGGTGGCGTGCGCGAAAAGCAGCGGCCATATCCAGCGTTTTTTGCAAGGTCATACCTGCTTTAATGGCGCGCAGGCTGGCCGCCTGAATAGCCGGGCCATCGGCCATCGGGTCAGAAAAAGGCATACCAAGCTCGATAAAATCCGCGCCATTTTCAACAAGGCTGTCCAGCAACCCGGCAGAGGTCGCTTCATCCGGGTCACCTGCGGTAACAAATACGCCCAAAACAGCACGGTTTTTGGCAGCGGCATTTGCAAAGCATTGTGAAATTCTGCTCATATCTGACTAACCCTTCTTTGCCTATAACAGGCCGCGTTCATCCAGCAGCGGCAACACCGCTTCCAAATCCTTGTCGCCGCGACCACACATATTCAGCACCACAATTTTATCCTTATCCATCTCTGGCAATAATTTGGCAGCAAAGGCCAGCGCATGAGACGGCTCAAGGGCAGGAATAATCCCTTCCAGACGCGAGCAAAGCTGGAACATTTTCAAGGCTTCTTCATCGGTGGCGCTGACATAATTTACTCGGCCAATATCATGTAGCCAGGAATGTTCAGGGCCAATGCCCGGATAATCCAGACCCGCAGAAATGGAATGGGCATCTTTTATCTGGCCTGCATCTGTTTGCAGCAGATAGGTGCGATTGCCATGAAGCACGCCCGGGCTGCCACCGGTCAGGCTGGCGGCATGTTTATCGGTATCCAGCCCGTGTCCGGCTGCCTCCACGCCATAAATATCTATCCCTTCATCATCTAAAAAGGGATGAAATAATCCCATCGCATTAGAGCCGCCCCCGATACAGGCAATAAGCGCATCTGGCAGCCTGCCTTCGGCTTCCATCATTTGCTCGCGTGTTTCCAGGCCGATAACTGACTGAAAATCGCGTACCATTTCCGGATAGGGGTGCGGGCCTGCCACGGTACCGATAATATAAAAATGAGTGTCCGGATGGGCAACCCAATAGCGCAAGGCTTCATTCATCGCATCTTTCAAGGTGGATGTCCCTGAGGTAACGGGATGCACCTTTGCCCCAAGCAAGCGCATTCTGTCCACATTCGGCTTTTGCCGGCGCACATCTTCTGCGCCCATAAACACCTCGCATTCCAGATTAAACAGCGCACAGGCGGTGGCGGTGGCCACGCCATGCTGTCCTGCCCCTGTTTCGGCAATAATCTTTTTCTTGCCCATTTTTTTTGCCAGCAAGGCCTGACCCAGCACATTATTAATCTTGTGCGCCCCTGTATGGTTCAGCTCATCGCGTTTAAAATATAATTTTGCCCCGCCAAAATGCTCGCTCATGCGCTGGGCAAAATAAAGCGGTGAGGGGCGGCCAATATAATGTTTTTGATAATAGAGCAGCTCGGATAAAAAACTCTGATCCTGGCGTGCCTCATAATAGGATTTTTCCACCTCCAGAATGAGGGGCATCAGCGTTTCTGCAACAAATCTGCCGCCATGAATGCCAAAGCGGCCTTTGTCATCTGGCAGGTTACGATAGGAATTAGAAGCCTTTTCACGCATAACAGAACTTTCCTTTTGGTCTCTAAACAGGCGCAGATATGCCGATCTGTCCGGCAGTTTACCCGAGTTTTGCCGCATGTACAAAGGCAGAGATAGCAGATTTTGATTTTTCGCCCCGCTTTTTTTCCACACCAGAGGAAATATCCACCGCCGGCGCACCGGATATGCCAATAGCCTTGCCAACATTTTCCGCATTTAGCCCGCCCGCTAGCATCCAGGGGGTATCACTTTTGAAATGGACCAGATAGGACCAGTCAAAGGACGAGCCTGTACCGCCAGGCAGGCCATCGCTATCGCGGCTAGGCTGGGCATCAAATAATATCCAGTCAGCCAGTGCCATCACCGCTTTGGCATTTTCAATATCCTGCTGGCTGGCGACGCTGATAACCGGCATCACAGGAAGGGCGAAACGGGTTTTTATCTCGGCAATACGCTCTGGCGTCTCATGGCCATGCAGCTGCAGCATATCCGGGCAGGCATGGGCGATAATCGCTTCCAGGCTGGCATCATCGGCATCCACCACCAGCGCGACCCGTTTCGGGCGGGTCTCGGGGGGTAATTCTTCTTCTGCCTGCCGGGCAAGCTCGGCTGCCTGTTGATAATTCAGATGGCGCGGTGAGCGGGCATAAAACACCATGCCGATGAAATCCACGCCTATCTCTGCACAATGGCGATAAATATCAAATGTCGAGATACCACAGATTTTTACCGCAACACTGGAAGAGGTCATGCTTGTCAAATTCCAAAAATAGATAGGGCTGTTTTTTTTGATAATATAGGGCGGCCAGGATAAATGGACATCTTTTTTAACACAGATTATCCGCGCGAGGGGGGCGGATATTCCGGCAATAGCGCCTCTTCGGGCTTGTTTTCTGCTGTTTCCAATGCAACGCTGAGTTTAGCAATTTGTCGGTCACGTGCCCATAAACGGGCGCGCAGCCCCAGCAGATTTATCCAGATAAACAATCCGCCAAACAGCATTCCGGCGGCAAATGCCCCCAAAACAAAGACCCATATCTCGGCATTGAGGGTGATATCTGATGGCCAGAGATGGATAATAGCAGGGCTGTTATTCACCACCACAAAGGCGGCGATAAGCCCGCAAGTGATCACAAAAAACCCTAGAAAGGCAAGCCGACTGAGAAGGCGCATTCGATGCGTTCCTGTTGGTTAATGGCGCAAAGGCGCAAAAAAGGCATGGCGATAGAACAAACGCCCTCAGGCTTTGTTCAGGCGTTCGCGCATACCCTTGCCCATTTTGAAAAACGGAATTGTCTTGGCTTCGACATGCACAGATTCGCCGGTACGCGGATTGCGCCCAACACGGGCTTTGCGTTCACGAAGGGAAAACGCCCCAAAGCCGCGAAGCTCTACCCTGTCCCCGTTTTCCAGCGCTTCTGTAATGGTTTCAAAAACCGTATTGACCAGCTGTTCCAGATCCCGATGATATAGAGACGGGTTTAATTCGGCCAGCCGGGCTATCAGCTCTGATTTTGTCATAATTATAGACCTCAATAGAACAGAAGATATTGCGTGATCATGCAGATTTCTCTGGCAAGCGTCAAGGAATATGCAAAAAAACCTGTTGGTTTCGGGTTCCAGCAAAAAAAAGCACCTGCTATCGTAAATGATAACAGGTGCTTTTATTATTCCGATTTTCAACACCTAAAAAGATGTTAAAAAATCACGCTATGAGAGATATGTGCGCCTATTCAGCGCCGTCTTCTTTTTTCGCCAGAGCTGCACCCAGGATATCCCCAAGGCTGGCCCCGCTATCAGAAGAACCGAAATTCTCCATCGCGCTCTTTTCTTCCTCGATTTCGCGGGCTTTGATAGACAGGGTCAATGCACGTGTCTTTTTGTCAAACTGGGTGACAATCGCATCAACCTTTTCGCCAACCGCGAAACGTTCTGTACGCTGTTCCGAGCGTTCACGTGATAAATCTGCACGGCGGATAAAGCCGTTCATATTATCGCCTACCTGAACATCCAGGCCATTGTCATTTACCCCTGTGATGGTACAGGTGACTTGTGAGCCCTTGCGGTATTTATCAATTTCCCCTGCATAGGGGTCATCTGACAATTGCTTGATACCCAGCGAAATGCGCTCTTTTTCCATGTCAATCTCAAGGATTTTTGCAGAAACCTTATCGCCCTTATTATACCCTTCAAGGGCAGCTTCGCCTGTGCTTTCCCAGGAGATGTCAGACAGGTGAACCAGACCATCAATTTCCTCGGTCAGGCCAACAAAAATGCCAAATTCGGTGATATTGCGAATTTCGCCCTCGATAATTGTGCCGACCTGATGGGTGGTTTCAAAATCTTCCCAGGGATTAGGTGTACATTGCTTGAGGCCAAGCGAAATACGGCGTTTTACCATATCGACATCCAGCACCATCACTTCGATTTGCTGGCTGGTAGATACAATCTTGCCCGGGTGAACATTTTTCTTTGTCCAGCTCATCTCAGAGACATGCACCAGACCTTCAACCCCTTCATCCAGCTCAACAAATGCACCATAATCGGTGATGTTGGTCACCCGGCCAGACAGTTTCGCGCCAATGGCGAATTTTTCGGCAGCATCTGCCCAGGGGTCAGATTGCAACTGTTTCATGCCAAGTGAAATACGCTGGGTTTCAGAATTAAAGCGGATCACCTGAACATCCACTGTCTGCCCGACTTGCAGGGCTTCTGACGGGTGATTGATACGCTTCCAGGCAATATCGGTGACATGCAACAGGCCATCAACACCGCCCAGATCAACAAACGCACCATAATCGGTGATGTTCTTGACCACCCCTTGCAGAATCTGACCTTCTTGCAGATTAGAGACCAGTTCCGAGCGGGCTTCGGCGCGGGATTCTTCGAGAACCGCACGGCGCGAGACCACGATATTACCGCGTCTGCGGTCAATTTTCAGGATTTGGAAAGGTTGCGGTGTGCCCATCAATGGGCCTACATCATGGATAGGACGGATATCGACCTGGCTGCCTGGCAAAAAGGCTGTTGCACCGGAAAGATCGACAGTGAACCCACCTTTTACGCGGCCAAAAATAACGCCGGTAACACGCTCTTGTGCCTCGAACGCATTTTCCAGCAAAATCCAGGCTTCCTCGCGGCGGGCTTTTTCACGGCTAAGCATGGCAGCGCCATCACGGTCTTCCATGCGCTCAACATACACTTCAACCGTATCGCCAACCTGAATTTCCGCGTCCTGACCCGGGGCAGCAAATTCTTTTTTCGGCACACGGCCTTCTGATTTCAGGCCAACATCAATGGTGACATAGTCATCTGACAGGCCGACAACGATGCCTTTGACAACGCTGCCTTCAATAGAGGTGTCTTCTGCAAAGCTTTCTGCCAGAAGATCAGCAAAATTTTCGGACATAGCGTCCGCTGTTAGGTTTTTTGACAAGAATGTTCTCCGTAAATACGCCGAAAGCCAAATAGCCCTTAGAAAGATATCTTTATGCGGGTTTTAAAGCTTGCCCTGTGCTGGTTCAGGGTTTTGGCTTCCTCTGAAAAAAGAGCGATATTCTCTTTTGAAACCTTGTTTATCCTCTAGCCTAAAATTAAATAGCCTAAAATTAAATAGCGGATAATTAAAGCGGCGCAACTATGCTGTCCAGCATCCAAAGTTAAAGTTTTATACAAGCTGCCCTGTTTCAGAGACCGGTAGCAGCTTGCGGCTCGTGCCCACCATCCAGATAATCCAGACAGATTGCCAAGACTTCATCGGCATTCTTGTCCGAAGAGTCAATAAAAAACGCATCACTCGCAGCAATTAGGGGGGCAATTGTGCGATTTTTATCACGGCAGTCCCGTTTAATGATATCTGCCAGAACTTCTGAAAATTCGATATCCTCGCCTCTGGCCTTTAATTCCAGATGGCGGCGGGTGGCGCGGATATCGGCTGCTGCATCGATAAAGAATTTTGCGTCTGCATCCGGCAATACGACACTGCCAATATCTCTGCCATCCAGAACCGCGCCCTTGCCATGTGGCGGATTATGGGCAAAATCACGCTGTCTTTCCAGCAGGCTGGTACGCACTTGTGCAATGGCGGCCACTTTTGATGCCAACTCGCCAATTTCCGAGCTACGCAATTCGGGGCCGAATTTTTGGCAGAGGTCAAGCTGGTCTATCAGCGTTTTCAGGGTTTCATCGCTGGCGTCTTCCAGATTTACACCTGCCAGCTTTACCGCCAGTCCAACAGCCCGGTAAAGCTGGCCGGTATCCAGATAGTCCAGGCCAAGCCGCATCGCAAGGGTACGCCCCAGCGTGCCTTTTCCGGATGCAGCAGTTCCATCAATCGCAATGATCATAAATTACTCTCTTTGTTAATCAGCCGGACGAAGCCCGCTTTTCCTGCGGCGTCAAGCCTCTGTTTAATGTTTAATGTTTAATATAAGGTATAAAACGATTTCAGAGTCTTCACGCTTGCGTGATGCCCTCTTCTAATTGTGCGCCAGCCTTGTTCATAATATTGGCAAAATCAGGGAAACTGGTTGAAATGGTCGCCACATCTAGCATAGTAATGGG
>JAURQT010000076.1 GCA_030835985.1 Alphaproteobacteria bacterium | reverse complement strand
TAAAACAATCTGATCAGACCCCATGCGTGCCAAGCTAAATAATGCATTTTCCACCGCAGCATTGCTATTCAGGTTTATTGTAAGCAAATTTTCCAAAAAGCTTTGATGACGCTTGTTCCATTCCACCGAAGCAGAGACAAGCGCGGCGGCATCCGCGTCTGCATTAATGGCATCGCGGATATCGGTAAAGCTAACGCCGTCCGCATAGGCCATCACCGCAATAGTATTTCCGCCTGTCACAGTTATGCCCCCTTTAACCTCGCCATTCCCGTCAGATGAATTCGCAGCATCAAAACCCAGCACAACGCGGATATTATTGCCATCTGTTCCGGCAGATTTGGCCGTGAAATTAATCGCGCCAGAATAGCTGGCTGCATCCGCATTGCCGCCATGCAAATAATTATCCTCATAATTGCCGATAAAATTTCGCGAGAGATTGCTTTTAAGATATTATTTTAATTGGATTTTTTATTTACAATGTGATGCTAATTTTTTTATAAAAAAAACACGATTTTTTATTTTCTTACCCTTGATCTTGTGCAAAATGCCTGTTTTGGGTAACAAATTTAGCCCGAAACACCCCCATTTGCTTGCCGATATTTGCCCGGCGCGTGCCTCTGGCTAGAGACAAGAGCAGCAGAATATGTTTTAACAGGCGACATTATTGATTTAGCGGTTTTTTTTCTGTCTTTTGAATATGAACAGCAGGCCTGATTATGCGCGCATATTTTACACAATTTCTGGATTTCATCATGCGTCATGCCGGCACGGGCAAAGCGCGGCTGTTCCTTTATCTATTCTCGGCACTGGAAAGCATTATTATTCCGATTCCCGTTGACCCCTATCTGGCCGCCTGTGTATTGGCACGTTCAAAGGACTGGATTCGCATCAGCCTGTTGACCGCCCTTGCCTCTGTTATCGGGGGCGGGGTTGGCTGGTATCTGGGATTTGCCCTCCAGGATATAGTGGCGCAGATGGCGATGCTGTTGCCAGAGCGCATTGCCGGCGAAGCGGTGTTTTCCTCTGTTTCGGCCGCTTTTGCCGAGCTGGGGATCATGCTGATACTTATCGGGGCATTTACCCCCCTGCCCTATAAGATTATCGCGATTAGTGCCGGATTATTTGGCTATGGGCTATTGCCTTTCCTGTTGCTCTCGGCGGTGGGGCGTACCGCGCGGTTTTTACTGGTTGGCGGGCTGATAGCCTGTCGCCGCGATGTGCGGATGGCCACCGGCTTTGCCTCGCTTCTGCTGCTTCTTATCTGTGCCGGTATTTATATGACCCGATAAAGGGCTGGCACTGCTTGACCCGCCTGTCTTTACTGATAGCCCGCCTGTCTTTACTGATAGATAAAAAAGGACTGGCAATGCTGCTTCAATATTCATTCCAGAGCGTTAAAAAAAACTATGGCGTCTTTTTCCTCGCATAAACAGATTTATCACATGATGCTGATATTAGGCCTGATGTCAGCCGGATTGCTGGCCGCTGCCTTCGCCTTTGAAATTTTTGGCGGCTTGTTGCCATGCAAGCTATGTATCTGGCAACGCTGGCCACATGGGCTGATAGTGGCGATCGCTTTGCTGGGGCTGGCCGCGCTGCGCCCCAATCTGGTGTTTTTGGCGATAGGGTTACTGGCACTCGGCAATGCCGGTATTGCTTTTTATCATGTCGGGGTAGAACAGCAGCTTTGGCCAGGCCCTGCCAGCTGCAGCGGTGGGCTGGATAACAGCCTGTCCAGCAGTGCGATGCTGGATCTCCTGCTGGCGACGCCAGTTATTCGCTGTGATGAAATTGCCTGGCAGTTTTTAGGGCTATCGATGGCTGGCTGGAATATGCTGTTCAGTCTGGCACAGGCCGGGCTGGCAGGAAAAATGCTGCTGCGCCCCTGAATAAATATTTAGAGAATAAATATTTAGAGAATAGATATTTAGAGAATAGATATTTAGAGAATAAATAACCCGGAATAATTGCGCCCCGGATCCCTGTATTTTAAAAAATCAGCAAGGCCGGCCTTTGCCTTTACCGGCCAGCTATCCTATATAAAGGGGTGTGTGAACGTTTTTGCCCTTTTTTTTATAGAGTGTTTTCAGATATGCCGACAAACCCGCTAGATATCACCAAACAGGCCGCCCCGGGCGATGCAAAAACAGATACAAGGCTGGCGGAATATTTGCGCGTCAACCATGCCGGAGAGCGCGCCGCCCAGACCATCTATAAAGGCCAGCTTGCGGTACTGGGCAACCATCCAGATGCCGCCGAAATCCGGCATATGATGGAACAGGAAGAAGAACATCTAGAGGCCTTTGACCATTTGCTGAATGAATATCAGGTGCGCCCATCTGTGCTGGATCCGGTATGGGGGGCGGCCGGATTTTTGCTGGGCGCGGCCACCGCTGCGCTGGGCCCCAAGGCAGCTATGGCCTGTACCATCGCCGTAGAAGAGGTTATCGGTACCCATTACGATAAACAGGTCAGGGATTTATCGGCCAGGGATGCCGAGCCTGAACTGGTAGAGGTACTGGCCAGATTTCGCGATGAAGAGCTGGAGCATCGCGATATTGCGGTTGCCCATGACGGGCGCGAGGCACCGGCCTATGGCCTGATGCAAAAAATCATCTCAACGGGATGCAAAACCGCGATTAAAATCGCAGAAAAAATCTAGCCCTGCTCTATCACCTGGCGATCGCGGGTGCTAGTTGTCATTCAGGTCTTCCAGCAATTCACTATCCCAATAGAGATAATCGCGCCAGCTATGATGCAGATAATTGGGCGGAAAGCCGCGCCCCTGTTCCTGTAATTGCCAGACGGTTGGCTGGGCAGGCTTTATCAGGGGATGCATACCGCAATCACGCGGCATCATATTGGCTTTTTTCAAATTACAGGGGCTGCAGGCCGCTACCACATTATCCCAGCGCGAACGCCCGCCTTTTGAGCGCGGCACAACATGATCAAAGGTCAAATCGCTGGCAGGCAATCTGGTATCACAATACTGACAGGTAAATTTATCGCGCAAAAACACATTAAAACGGGTAAAGGCCGGATGCCGGCTTTGCGGTATATATTCCTTTAGCGCAATCACCGATGGCAGTTTCATCTGCATCGAAGGCGAGGATACCTGTTCTTCATATTCAGAAATAATGGTTACCCGCTCCAGAAACACAGCCTTAACACTATCCTGCCAGGACCATAGCGAAAGCGGAAAATAACTTAATGGACGAAAATCTGCATTGAGTACCAATGCCGGGGGATGCATACCCGCATTCATCGCTTTTTTCTCCCCCCCTATTTTTTTAATTTCCAGTTATTGCCTTGCTATTTATCCAAACATGAAGATGAACGGCTGGCAAGAGCAGATAGTCAAATTTAGACTATATATTGTGATAGTTCCAGAACAGAGCCTACTAAATCTTGCTTCTGCTGGATGGGAGGCCTTGTGGTACCCGACCCTCTCGTGCCTCTCGACCCTAGCCATTTTTGGCGATAAATCCGGCCAAAGCCTCTATCACCGCTTCATCGATACTATGGGGCATGGCCGGGCGCACCAAGCTTTGCGCCGCAAGGCCAGCGGACAAAAGCGCGGCTCGGCTAGCCTCCATCATCGCCAATGGGACAACCGGGTCTATCGCCCCATGGGCAAGAAAAATCGGCAGGCTATTTTCCTGTGCGATGGATTGATGGGGGGTCAGCCAGCCACCGGACAGGCAATAAATACCGCCCAGAGGCCGGGAATAGTCCAGCCCGGCACTAAGGGCTATCATCCCGCCTTGCGAAAACCCGCCCAAAAAAATGTTTTCCGAAGCGACGCCAAAATCAGCCGACAGGCTGTCCAGCATCTGATGAATAATTGGCACGCCATCACGGCAAGCCCGGGCAATAATATCCGAAGCCAAATCCGGGCTGGCCAGCTCAAACCATTGCCGACCAAAAGGATTGGCCGAACAGATATCCGGCGCATCTGGCACAATCACCGCCATTTTAGTATCTGCGGCGGCCAGCATCGGGGCAAGCGGGACAAGATCCTGGCTATCCGCGCCCCAGCCATGCATCAACACCACCATTTTTTGCGGGGCGGTATCTGTTGCGGCATCGCTCTGAAAGGCGGTGGCCGCCAATGCCCGGCCGCCTTTCAGCGAAATGGATAGGGTCTGATAGCCCATCTATGCTGTCTCCTTTTATATTAAAGAGTATTTATAATTTGTATGGCCTTAATTTTATATGGTCTTAATTTTATATGGCTGGCCAGCCGATGCAAGATGATTAGAGCTTAACAATTAGAACTTAACGATTGGAGCTGAACATTAGACTGGGCAGCAATCTTTTATGCTTGCATAATAAAAACCACAAAAAAGAAAATATTTTTAATATAAGGAAATAATTATCAGTTGGCCACCCAAACAAAGAAGATAGAGGCTTTGCGACGTCTATGTGGCGGCATCTTGCGCACCCGTTTTGCGCCCAGCCCGACCGGCTATCTGCATCTGGGTCATGCCTATTCGGCGCTTTGTGCCTGGCACGCGGTTGGCGAGCGGAAGGAGCATTTTCATCTGCGCATAGATGACCTGGATGAGACCAGATGCAAGGACAGCTTCACACAGCAGATTTTTTCCGATTTGCGCTGGCTGGGCATCACCTGGCAAGACCCGGTTCTTTATCAGTCAAGGCGCCATGCCCTTTATGCCAAAAAGCTGGCGATACTGGAAAAACAGGGGCTGGTCTATCCCTGTTATCTCAGCCGCAAGGAAGCCGGCAGCCTGCTCTCTGCCCCACATTTATCGGCAGACGGGCTTGCCCCTGCCCCATCGACGCGCCATCTGCTGGATAGTGATGGAAGCCGGCAAAGGGCGGCCAGCGGTATGCCCCCTGTCTGGCGTCTGGATAGCCAGCGGGCCCTCGCCAGCCTGGGCGGCTCCACCCTTTACTGGCGCGATCACGACGGCACAAAACACAGCGTAAATCCGGCCGAATTTGGCGATGTGGTTCTGGGGCGGCGGGACAGCCCGGCCTCCTATCACCTCAGCACGGTGATAGATGATGGCGATAGCGCTATCACGCTGGTGGTGCGCGGGGCGGATCTCGCACCGGTGACACAAATCCACCGCTTGTTGCAAGCGGTACTGGGCTTGCCCTCGCCTATTTACTGGCATCACCCGCTGATTACAGATGAAGCGGGCCAAAGGCTGGCAAAACGCCATGATGCGCTGGCACTTAAAACCCTGCGCGAGACGCAAAAACAGCCCGCCGATATCCTGAAATCCCTGCCTGAAACCGGCATTACTATCTGAAGCGGATAAAAAGGGGGAACAAAAATGAAAAAAAGATCAAAAAAATACCAAAAAAATAGGTAATGAGTGTTGACATTGTTTGGGGGAGGGCGCATATATTGCAACGCACAACAGTTATTGTGCATTTCCTCCCTAAACTTGGTCGTGAGCTATCTCACGACCTTTTTTTTGTCTTTTTTCTGTAATATTTCCTGAAATGAAAGCCATTATTTCTGATATGGAAAGAATGGAGAGGTTTTAGTTATTGTGCGTTGCACTATTTCTGCCAGCTGGCGCGGCTAGTCCATATCCTTTTCTGCCTCCAGCCGCGATTGCGGCGTGGCCAGCCATATCAGCAAAATCAGCCCTAGCGGCAGCAGACAGGACAGCACCAGCCCGTCCCAGCCTATGACCGAATGCAACACCCCCGCACTGAGCGAGGCGATGGCTACGCAAAAAAATATCACCAAATCAGACACCCCTTGCACCCGGCCACGTTCGGCTGGCCGGGCGACACGCGCAATAAGGGTCGTGCCGGTAACAAACAGAAAATTCCATCCCAGCCCCAACAGGAACAGCGCGGCAAAATAATGCCAAAAGCTGGTACCGGCCAGCGCAAACACCACCACCAGCCCATAGAGCAAACTGCCATATAAAATCATCTGTCGCACCCCAAAGCGCGAAACCAGCGCCCCGGTAAAAAAGGACGGGGCAAACATGGCGATAACATGCCATTGAATAACACGCGCATTTTCTTCCGTCCCCAGCAGGCTGACATTGACAATTTGCAAGGGGGTAGCGGTCATCAAAAAGGACATACAGGCATAACCAAGGGCGGCCACCACCAGGCCGAGGCGAAAGCTGGCCGTGCTGAAAAAAGCGGATAGCGGACGACCTGCGGGGGCTTTTCTGTCTGGCGGGGCGATATTTAATCCGGCCAGTGCCAGAAAGGCAAATATTTGCACCCCCGCTGCCCCGAAAAAAGCCCCGGCATAGGGCGCATCGGCCACCGCCCCGGCAAAGCGATAGGCGATTTCAGGGCCCACTATGGCGGCAAACAGCCCGCCCAGCAGCACAAAGGATACCGCTTTGGGCTTGTCCGCCACCGCCACCGCATCCGCCGCCGCATAGCGATAAAATTGTGCCGTCCCATGCGAGACACCCAGCAACAGCGATCCCGTCACAAATAGCCCGAAATCCCCGCGAATAAGGGCATAGCCCTGAATACAGGTCGCGGTAATGGCAATACAAATGCCGGCAATAAAAACTGGCCGCCGCCCGAGCCGTGCCATCAGCAAAGAGGCCGGCAGGGTCGCCAGCATCACAGCGACAAATTGCAACGATAGCGGCAAGGTCGCCATCCACAGGGCAGGCGCCAACACCGCCCCGGCCAGGCCAGTATTGATAATATTGATATTCATCACGCTCATCGACAGGCCTTGCGCGATGGTCATCCGCCAGACAGTAGCAGGCATGGAAGCAAAATAGGACATCATAGACACCCGGTCGTTGGCCGCAGCAAGAGCATCCTTAAAATAAACCCCGGCGGTTGGATTTTATTCCGGTTTTGAAATGGCCGAACAGCCCCCGAAATAAAGCAAAGCGAAATAAAGCAAAGTAAAAAACAGTCAAAAACAGATGGGACAGATATGCCCACCCCCTTCACCCCTCTATCTAGACAAGCTTGTGGTGATTTTGTCAATTATTGAGAGGGGGATGGGAGAAATGGATTAGTTTCGCTATTAAGCGATTACCAAATCTCTTTACTTACAGACCCCTATCAGGTTTCTAAATACCGATACTAGCGCTCTAATAGCACTTTTTAGTTGTATATATAGCTATATATTATTTGTATAATATTTATATATCATTTGACATAATAGGTGCATAGCCCCTATGTTAATGCTGGTCGGGTGTTCTTGATGAGCTTGATATGGTTCGCCCAGCCTGACCTCATTCTCTACTATTTTCTGTTTATTCCTCTTTTTCTTTTCCGGCTTTTGCCGCCAGATATCCAGCGATAGCCGCGTTGACAGAAAACATCAAAATAGCCTCATCCTGACCAATGGGTATTTTATCTGGTTGTGGCTCGTTGCCATGGCGGGAAGCATGCGAAAAAGAGATTATTTTATCCATGCCGCTGAGAAGCGTGCTGTCTATGTCAGGGTTTGATTTTAATTTCTTTAAAGAATCGCCCAGAGTGCTCTTACCCGTCATATCTCTAGCGATAGCTTCGCTGGCTGAATGGGATTTAGCAACGGCACGTTTGAAGTCTTCCTCTTTAATGGCAGTGCTGGCCTTAATAAAATGCTCTGTCGCACCGCTATATCCTGCTTCTTCAACTGTCTTTAAATCACCTGTCAGCGCCTGTTTATTCGCCTCACTGGTGATGGGGTGAAAGTTAAATCGGTCGGTATTTTTGAAATAAACCAGCGTGTAGGCAGTTTGGTATTTGGTGAATAATTTTGCAACCTTGCCAGCATAACTTTCAAAATGGAATGTCATCATTTGCCTCCTTTATCTCTATCGTCATCTCAAGGAAGTCTAAAAGAATATTATAGTCCCAACTTACAAAACCTTTTTCACAAATTTCATACAAATCACACCCATCAAAGCTACTAAGATAACAGTATGGTTGCTTAAGAAGGCTACACAAAATCTCTCTAATCTCATTTTCAAAATTGGGTATGATACATAATCCTTGGTCGTATTCTTTAACAAAAATATCTTCAAAAACTTTCCAAAGCTCATATCTCAGGTCACCGGGCAGATTCCCTAATTCCAACGGTCCGGGTATTGGTATTAGACCCTCACGCTGAGAGAACGTCAGATGCGAAAATTCTTCTGTATGTTTTGTCATCCCTTGCATCCTTCCCCCGTTGGCGTTTGTGCAACCGGGCAAGGATGGCGATATCGTGGATATCAATGATGTGGGATATCTATTCCACCAGGATGAAGATACCCTGCAATTAGTCATGACCTTTGCCAGCCTCGATCGGATTCATTCTGCGGTTATCCAGAACATGGAATGGAAAATCACCTTTTGGTGGTAGGAGGAGCTTAAGACCTTTTCGTTTCCTATATGGGAAGGGTATGAAAATTTACGCGCAGTGCGGGATGCCTTTGTCATAAAGGTGCATGATGATGTTGAACCCACCCGTTATCGCAAGGTGGAATTTGACGTACATGTGGAAAAAGGTGGCAAGCTAAAGGGCGATAAAGAGGATAATGTGCTGGTCGGCACGCTGGGCGATGACAAGATTATCGGCAAGGCAGGCGAGGATATCCTGCATGGCGATGATATCAGCAAAACTGTCTGGGTAGCCGGCGATGACAAGCTGTATGGCGGGGATGGTCATGATGTGCTGTATGGCGATGGCGGTAATGATACGCTGAATGGCAGCTGGGGTCATGACACGCTCTATGGCGGTACGGGCGATGATTTGCTGATTGGCGGGTTTGGCAATGATGTGCTAACCGGTGGCCAGGGCAAGGATATTTTTGTTTTGGAAGACCCCCTATCCCATGCTGCCAATTTCTTCACCCGAATGACAGATACCATTACAGATTTTGATATCGGGGTGGATAAAATCCGCGTCTATCAGGAATGGATAGACAAGGGCTGGGTATCGATTGATATAGAGGAATATAATTCCGGGAAATATCAGCTTGGCGTAACGGTCAAAAAGACCCTGTCAGATGCAGAATATCTCTATCTGCAGGAACATGGTGAATTGCCCCCTCAGGCAAAAACATCCGTGTCCAGCAAAATGTTGCTTTCAAATATCGCAGAAGCTGACCTGATACCCTATCTTGAAGATGACGGTACATTGGGTCTGATCGATAGCACTAATATGTTGCTGGATATCGTCTAAAATCTTCCCTTAAAAACGGGAATGAAAAGGCCGCCTCACAGACGGCCTTTTTACCTCTCTGCCAAAGCGCAACACCCATAAAACCGAGATTAAGGGCCAGGTGTCGCCCTATTTTGCCTCTATCGGGGCAAAGCTGTCGGGGGTGACACGGTACCAGTAAGAAGCCAGGCGCGGGTCTTCCACTGTCTCGCCGCGCAATAACGCCCCTTCTGCCACCTTTGGATAGATCTGATCGGCCAGTTGTATCTGGCTGGCTGACAGGCGCCGGACAATATGGCGGCGGCTTAGCTGATGCGGGCCGTTCAGGCCGGCTGCCTCCAGCATCTCTGCCACCGCCTCGATTGTATTTTTCTGAAAATTAGCGACCCGTTTTGCGCGTTCATGCACATCCACCACACGGTAGCGATGCGGGTTCATGGTGGCCAGCCCGGTCGGACAATTGCCCGAGGCACAATCGCGTGCCTGAATACAGCCCAGCGCAAACATAAAAGGCCGCGCCATATTACACCAGTCTGCCCCCAGCGCGATATGGCGCACCACATCATAGGCCGATACAATCTTGCCAGAGGCGGCGATTTTCACCCGCTTGCGCAAGCCGGCCCCTTTCAGGGCATTATCCACATAGACCAGCGCATCGCGTAGCGGACAGCCCAGATGATCGGTAAATTCGACCGGCGCTGCCCCTGTGCCGCCCTCTGCCCCGTCAACAGTGATAAAATCGACCGCAACATCCATCTCGACCATCGCTTTGACAATCGCGGCAAATTCCCAGGGGTGGCCGATACATAATTTGATGCCAACAGGCTTGCCGCCGGAAAGCTGGCGCAGGCGCGCAGCAAATTCTATCAGGCTGCGCGGGGTCGAAAATTCGGAATGATGCGAGGGTGAAATACAATCCTGATAGGGCTCTATGCCTCTGGTCTCGGCAATCTCCGGCGTGACTTTGGGTGCCAGCAACATACCGCCATGCCCGGGCTTTGCCCCTTGCGATAATTTAATCTCGATCATCTTTATCTGGGGCTGGCTGGCGGTTTTGGCAAATATATCTGCATCAAACCGGCCTTCTTTGGTACGACAGCCAAAATAGCCGGTTGAAATTTGCCAGATCACATCGCCGCCGCCAGCCGCATGATATTTTGAAAACGCCCCCTCGCCGGTATTATGGGCAAAGCCGCCCAGCCTGGCCCCGGTGTTCAGCGCTTCGATTGCCGGCGGGGACATCGCCCCGAAAGAGGTGCCGGATATATTTAATATCGCACAATCATAGGCCTTATCGCCTTCCCCCACACAGACCCGAAAATCCTTGTTTTCAATATGGGTAGGCTGAATAGAATGGTTCAGCCAGTTATAATCCTCTTTATAAATATCCAGAACCGTGCCCAGCGGACGGGCAGCCAAAATGCCCTTTGCCCGTTGATAGACCATGGCCCGCTGATTGCGTGAATAGGGCAGCTCATCGGTATCGGCTTCCCAGAAATATTGCCGCAATTCCGGGCGGATAGATTCCAGAATATAGCGCATCCGCCCAAGCAGCGGATAATTGGCGATCACGCCGCGCCGCTTTTGGGCATAATCCATCCAGCCAAGCAGAAATAGCGAGAAGGCCGCTGCCCCGATAATCCAGAAAGAGGGGTGAAAAAACAGCCCCAGACCTGCACTGGCAAGGCTGGCCAGACCCATTGCCGCCCAAAGCGTAAACCGTCCCCAAATCACTGACATCATAAACCCTTCCCCCGATGCGTTTCAGACTGTAATGTTTTTTTTAAACCTTTTTTACTTATCCTTTATTTTTTTACCATAAAGTTCAAGGTTATGGTCAATCAGCTCATACCCCATTTTATGGGCAATCTCTTCTTTCAGGGCTTCCAGCTCTGCGTGGAAAAATTCTATCACCTCGCCTGTTTCGACATCGACCAGATGTTCATGATGCTCTCGTGCCTCTTCATAGCGGGCACGGCCATCGCCAAATTCCAGCTTTTCAATGACCCCGGCTTCTTCCAGCAATTTAACCGTGCGATAGACAGTGGCAATGGAAATGGTGCTATCTTCGGCAACCGAGCGCAAATAAAGCTGATCCACATCCGGGTGATCATCCGAGCTTTCTATTACCTTGATGATAATCTGACGCTGTGCGGTCATACGGATATTTTTTGCCAGGCATTTATCTAGAAGTGTTTCTGCCATTCCTGTCTCTTGCGTACTTGCTGGTTTGCCTTTGATTTTAAAATCTTTCCTGTCTGCCAGACAGATATCCAAATAAAAAAAAGGCTAGCACAAACTCTGTGCCATGCCTATCGCCCATAGCTATCTTGTGGCGAAAAAGATAAAAACAGGCTTTATTCCGAGGCCGCCTGGCGTTTGCGAAAATTCTGGCGGCGGCGCAGATAGGCCAGACAGGATATGGGCAAGCTGGTAAAATACAAGCCTGCCAGCCCCAGATATACTATCCAGGGGCGCATCGCCACCATCGCCCCCAACAGGGCAATAAAGGCCAGAAAGGGCAAAATGGCATGGCTGGGTACTTTAAAGGTTTTGCCATTAAAGGTGGGCAAGGTGCTGACCGCCCCTGCCCCAACCGCGATAAGCACCAACGAGACGGTTGTCTCATCAATCAGCCATTTAACCTGAAAGATATGATCGGCCACAATCGGGGTTAACACCAGAAAAGCCGCCGCAGGGGCAGGAATACCAACAAAAAAGCTTTGTGTATATTCCGGCCTGTCTGGCAATTCTGAATTAAATCTGGCCAGGCGCAACAGGATACATACAGCAAAAAACAACGCTGTCCCCCAGGCAAAATTACCCGACCCCTGCAGCGCCCATAAATACAGGCATAACGCAGGCACAACCCCGAAAACCACCGCATCGGACAGGCTGTCCAGTGCTGCCCCGAACGCACTGGTTGATTTCAACAAGCGGGCCATCCGCCCATCCAGCGTATCAAAAATAGCGGCCAGAACAATCAGCGCAACCGCTGCCATCCATTTTCCATCCAGCGCATATCGCAATCCTGTCAGCCCAGAAACCAGCCCGCCAATGGTCAGCATATTGGGCAATAGCCAATTCATCGAAACCGAACGAAACGCTCTACGCCTCGCCGGGTTTGGCGTTTGGATATCTGCCTTTTTTTCTGCCATCGCTTCTATCTATCCCTTAGGCCTTTTGCCACTTTTTTTGCCACTTTTTTTTGCAACGTTTATAGCCGTCTTTTTAGCAGTTTTCGCCGGTGCCGGACGGGCCGATTTTTTTGCCTTTGCCACCGTTTTATTCCCGCTTTTCTGCACAGGCTTTGTCTCTGTTTTGGCTTTAGCCTGTTTTGCCATCGCCGGCAATTTGGCCAGAATAGTCTCTCCGGCCAATGTGCGCTGTCCGGGCAATACCAGCGCATCTATCGAGGCAGGCAGCCAAATATCGACCCGGCTGCCAAAGCGGATAAGCCCATATACCTGACCTGCGGCCAGCTTGTCGCCAATATCCACATCACATAAAATCCGGCGGGCCACCAGACCGGCAATTTGCACACAGCCAATTTTCGGCACAGAGGCATGACCGGTTTCAAGGGTGAGGGCAAGGCGCTCATTATCTATATTCGCCTTGTCCAGGCTGGCATTTACAAATGCGCCCTTTACATAATGGCTGTCTGCTACCTTGCCGGCAATGGGGCTGCGATTAACATGCACATCAAACACATTCATGAAAATCGAAATACAGCGCCAGCGCCCCTCTGGCAAATGCAACTCGGGCGGCAATTCAGCCTCGCCAACAGACAGAACACGGCCATCTGCCGGGGCGATAAGGGCCAGCGGATCAGGCGGGGTTACACGCACCGGATTGCGAAAGAAATATACACACCACAGGCTGGCCGGGATGCCTATCCAGAAAAATGGCTCAAAAAACAGGCCGACCATCACCGTGATCGCAAAAAATAGTGCGATAAATGGCCATCCGGCAGGGTGAATAGGCACCAGCATTTCTTCTTTAATGGCACGATAAATATTCATAAATGACCCACTTCCATTTTTGGCCTTTTTTTAACTCGCGGCCTGCGCGGCCAGAGAAAAAACCCTTCAACCGCCTTGTTGCTAGCAAATATAGCGCCAGAGTGACAGGCTTATTTATATCGCGTTGAGCGCTTTTTAAGTGCCAATATTATGCACCAGTATCATGCACCAGTATCATGCACCAGTATCGGCTATCAGCCCGGCGGCCTCAATGCCGGCAACCGCTGCTTTTTCATCATTATCGGACAAATCGCCCGAGATTCCGACCGCACCTAAAATCGCACCGGTGCTATCTTTTACTAGCACACCGCCCGGCACAGGGATAAAATCGCCATCCATCATCCGGCCAACCGCATCGATGAAATAGGCCTGTACCTCTGCTCTATCGCCCAGCGCCCTTGACCCCATGCCCAGCGACAGGGCAGCCTTTGCCTTGCCATGGGCAACGCGGTGACGGTCAATAGAAGTGCCGTCCTCATTCACACATAAACGCAAACTGGCCCGGCCATCCAAAATCATCACGCAAATAGGCTTTAGATTTAATTCTCTGGCAGAAGCGACCGCTGCATCTGCAATTTTTTGACATATTTCTAAATTTAACTGGTTCATATTTTTTCTCTTAACTGATGGGTATTGCTAAAATCCGGGCATTTTGCCCATTCTGGTGAAATTGTCTGACACGCCGCATTATCGCGTAAAAACCTTCAAAAAACACCCAAATACGGTAAAATCATTCTCGTAAAGCCGCCAGATTGGGGTGTAAATCTATTCTATAGCTTACAATTTAACGCGGTGGAAGCATTTGCATGATCCAATTCTTGATTTTTCACGCAAAATAAGAGAGAGTGGCAGGGGTTTTAATAGTTTGTTAATAATATTAAGAGATAGTATCATCTTAGTCGTTTAAGAGGCCGGGCTCTTGGAGCAAGAGATTTAAAAGTCTTTAAAGTACAAGGCTGAGTTGAGGAGCAAAGACATGTTGAAGCGCGCAGGCCTGTTAATCATGGGTGTCAGTTTTCTTGCTACAGGCAGCTGCCTGGCAGGCGGTGATCCCGATATCAAGGCTGAAGAGGTAGCCGCATCAACACCAAATGGCGCGGCCACCGCGACCAGTAGCACAAGCACATCTGGTACAGGCACGTCTGGTACAAACGCATCTGGTACAGGCACATCCGGTGCAGGGGCCAATACAGCCAGCAGTAATGCAGGCAATAGCAGCAGCAATGCCGGCCAGCGCGATGACAGCTTTGATGCCATTGAAAATGACGAGCTGGTTATCGATGTTGATTCGCTGGCCGATGGCGATGGGCTTGGCTCTATCCAGGTACAATGGCAAATATCAGAAGATGGCAGTAACTGGATGATTATTCCAGGGGCTATCCAGTCTAGCTTTACCCCGCGCGATTCAGAGGTTGGGAAATATCTGCGTGTGCAGATCTCCTATGTCGATGGTCAGGGTAATGCTGAAATGATGATCAGCCCAGCTTCCAGGCCGGTGCTGAATGTAAATGACCGCCCTATCGGGATGCCTGAAATTCAGGGGGAGGCAAAAGAAGATAGCGCCCTTTTTGTCGATACCAGCCGCATTACAGATGAAGATGGTGTCGGCCAGATGGCGCTGATTTGGCAGCGCTCTTCCCAGCGTACCAATTGGGAAAATGTGCCTGATCAGTTTGACAGTACGCTGATGCTTTCCCAGCCCGATGTCGGCTTTAGCTATCGTGCTGTGGTAAGCTATATTGACGGCTTTGGCACCCGCGAAACACTTGTTTCAGACCCATCTGAAGTGGTGGCCAATATCGATAACCCCCTGCAAGGCGAGGTTGTGGTACGTGGCCGCGTGGTCGAGGGGGCAGAATTAACGCTGAACACCAGCACGCTATCTGACTTTGATGGTATTGCCAGCATGGCCTCTATCTGGGAGCGTTCAACAGATGGGCGCACCTGGGAAGCGGTTATGGGCAGCGAGAGCCAGCGTAGCCTGCAATTATCCCAGACCTTTGTTGGCAACCGTATTCGCGCCCGTGTGAATGTGGTCGATAATTTTGGCGTGGAAACCGTGGTATATTCACAAGCGACCGAAACCGTGCGCAATGTGAATAACAAGCCGGCTGGCCGGGTGATGATCCGCCGGGTCACCAACTAGGCAATTTTTTTCAGCCTCAATTCTTAAGAAAAATCTCTTAGCCAGCGCGGAATATTTTCCTTAAACGGGAAGAAGCCGCGCTTTGCATATGGCCAGCATGACCGGTCATATTCCCTTATCACTTGATCAATATGGATATTTTCTGGCGCCAGGCAGTCGGCCAGCGTGGCAAAATTTTGCCGCCATGCCCCTACTGGCAGATAAGAGGTGGTCATATTTTGTACATCATACTGGCTGGCCAATGCAGATATCTGGCGGGCAAGCATGGCAATATCCATTTCATCCATGGCGCCGCCTTCGCTGGATGCGAGCAGGTGAACCGGACAATCAAAATGGGCTTGTGCGCGCCCGGCGGTATCGGCCAGCGCGGTATCTTCCAGCCTGTCCAGGCCTCTGTCCCTTAACCGGTTCTGGCTATCCAGCACCAGATTACCCATCCAGCTGGGCAGGACTATCACCGCCTCTGGTGCCCCGGCCAATGTCCAGCTTTCCGGATGACAATCCTCGCCATGTATCACCAGCACATAACGTTTTCTGGCGGGCAGCGCTGGCCAATGCGGCTCTACAGCCAAGGGCGGCTCAGCCCCCGTAAGAGACATTGCGCCTTCATTTAATGCGCCATAAGGGGCAAAGCGGTTTTGGGTGAATTTTTCGATATTCTCGGCGCATGCCAGATAATGCTTGCCTCGGCTATGCAAGCCTGCGACCCAGCGCCAGCTTAAGGTATTGGAGGCCGGATCGCCGTCGCGTAGCCATTGCATAAAAAAGGCCGCCCCCCACTGCCAGGGCAGTTCTAGGGTAAAAATCCAGATAGAGGCAAACCACATCCGTGCATGATTATGCAGATAGCCGGTCTCGCGCAATTCTGCTGCCCATTCATTAAAACAGGCAATATCTGTCTTGCCGGAACAGGCTTGCAAATATCGGCTATCGGCCAGACCAGCTGGCATCTCTGTCAGCCATTGTGACCAGATAGACGGGCGCATTTCCAGCCAGCCCTTAAAATAGGTGCGCCAGAAAACCTCCGATATAAATTTTTCCGATGACGAAAAATTATGACGTGCCTGAACCGCTTGTAAAATCTCTGTCTCGGTAATCAGACGCCGCCGTATATAGGCAGACAGCCAGGAAACAGATAAATGCTGGCCGCGCCCCTTATCAAAATTACGCTCCGCTGCATAATGTTTCCCGGCGAGCGGCAAAAAGGCTTTTAGCGTTCCAAGCCCATCTGCTCGGCTCAGCGCAGAAGGTGTGTCGGCTGATATTTGGGCAAATAAATCCATCTCACCGCTTTCAAAAAGTAAAAAATTAATAGATTCGTAACAGATACGTGCCGAAAAACCGTGCTGGATTGGTAAAAATAGAGATTTCTTTACTTTACCCTTCACGAAAGTGACATTTTCCCCCTATACTGTATCTAGTATGGAACACCGAGCTTGTAACACAACTTGTTGGGGTTTGCGCCAGACGCGCCGTTCCAGACTTTCCGTCCAAAATCTGTCGATATCCATTTGCCGGCATAGCCTGGCAGATTACGCTATCGGCCGGTTACCTAACAGTCATTCAGCCAAGAAGGAGCATAACAATGCAGCCATCTGATCGTGATTTACCTGCCCGCGCAGATATTATTCCTTTCCCTGCGCGCCATCCAAAATCCACTGGACTGTTAACCACCACTATCGCTGCGCTGGTAGCGGTGACGGTTTTGCATGATAAGCATATCTCAGCAGAAGACAAATTGCTGGAGCTTATCGAATTTTCCGGCGAGGCAGAGGTAATGGATAGTGCAGAAGCCCTTGATCTGCTGGAAGAGCCGGTTTTTATTGGCGAGCATCAGGACGCACCAAAGCCGGTAAATGATAATTTCTAGATAGCAAATTTCTGGTCTTAAACCCCGTTTTACGGCTAATCCAGCGCAATTCTGCTGCCGATACCCTGAGCGCTTGCAAAGAAAGCCCACCCCACCCTGCGGCGCCGCGTGCCATAGCGGCAAGCCGATATTTGTTCTTTGACGTATCATGATAGCAGAGCGTATATATTTCTCGCATCTGGTAGTCTTTTTTTTATTAGTCATGCGCCCACCGCATCCTGTTTGACCTTTTAATGGCGTTTTCATGTACGACATTCTGTCTCTTACCATTCCATTTTTTGCCGCTATTTTGCTCGGCAGCCTTGCCAGCCTGAAAGGATGGTTTTCCTGGTCAGATGGCCGGACTTTATCGCGCTATGTGTTTTTTGTGGTATTGCCACCTTTTATGTTTGTGGCGATCACCTCACGGCCAATGACCAATATTCTCAATCTGGAATTTCTGCTCCGCTATGAGGCGGTGACCATCTTTGTGTTTTTAATAGCTGTTTTTCTGGGTCGGGTATTTTTAAAATTAAAGCCGGCTGAATCCGGCCTGTTCGGGCTAAATGCGGCCTATCCGAATTATGGCTATATTGGCGTTCCGCTGGCCTTGCTGGCCTTTGGGCCGGATGTGGCTGTGCCAATGGCGCTTATTCTGGTATCGAATAATATTTTGCTGCTGGTGCTTACCAGTATTTTTACCCGTGATGGTCAGGCAGAGGGGTTGGGCGCCCTTTTATGGACAAATATTGTCTCGCTGGCCAGAAATCCGCTCCTGTTATCTGTTTTGGTCGCGGTTGCCTTTTCTGCCAGCGGGTTAAATTTGCCAACCATGCCGGATATTTTCCTGAAATTTTTGGCAGGGGCAGCTGCCCCCACGGCTTTGTTTGCCCTGGGGATTACACTGGTCGGCCAGCCCTTGCGCGAGGCATGGGCTGAGTTAAGCCTGCTGGTATTAATGAAGTTGCTGCTGCACCCATTACTGATTATCGCGGTATTTTTACACGCCCATCTGGCCGGCAATGGCGAGATTGATATTTTGTGGATAAAGGTAGCGGTTTTATTTACCTGTTTGCCGATCGCCGCCAATGCCTTTGCGATGAGCGAATATTACGGCGTCTATAGCGGGCGCTCGGCCACCGCCATCATGGTGACAACCTTGCTGGCCAGCGTCACGGTTCCAGCCTTTTTATATTTTATTACGGTGATTTTCGGCGCATAAAAAAGGCGCTGTTGCCAGCGCCTTTTTTTCTAACATTCCGAATAAAAGGCTTTAACGCCTTGCCGTCAGTTTTGCAACCAGCTTCCACATAAAAGGAACAGATACAGCTGCGATAACCAGCTTCAGGATATCGCCATAAATAAAAGGTATCAGACCAAACTGGACAGCCTTGTCAAAACCGATAAGCTGGCTCAGCCAGGTAATCCCCAGCGAATAGATAATCGCTGTGCCGATAACCATCGCCGCAGCGGTGGTTTGCCAGTTGCGTGTCCAGCCTCTGTCTGCCAGTACGCCCAGCACCACACCTGCCGTTAAAAATCCGGCCAGATAACCGCCTGTCGGCCCTGCCATATAAACAAAACCTGCCCCGCCGGCAAATACAGGTGCGCCTAAAAATCCGGCCAGCAGATAGCTGACCAGGGTCGCGGTGCCCAGCTTGCTGCCATAGGCCATGGCGATTACCATTACTGCCAATGTCTGCATGGTAACAGGGACAGGATAAAACGGCACCTGAATACGTGCAGATACGGCCAAAATCCCGACACCCGCTGCCACAAGCGCAAGAGACATAAATAATTCGCCCAGCCAGCCATTAGCTATATGGCGTGAGATTTGCCCGGCCATCGCTGGCGCAGGGGCGCTAAGGGTAAACGCAGAACGTTGCAACATTTTTCATCTCCTTTATCGGACAGCGCGGGCGCACCTTAAGAAAAAAATAGCGCGCTTGTTTTAAAGCTATAGCCAATTAATAATCGCAATTCTGGATTATTGCCAGTATAAAGGGGCAGTTTTATAGGCAAATTACAGATATATTTTGCACATAACACCCCAACGGACAAAAACCGACGGTCTTTATCCAGGGCCGGCATAAAAGGATAGTGACGTGTTAGAGCGCTTTTTCAAATTAAAAGAACATAAAACCTCTATAGCAACAGAACTCTCTGCTGGCTTAAGCACCTTTTTGACCATGTCCTTTATCATCGCGGTTAATCCGGGCATCCTCTCAGAAGCAGGGATAGATTTTGCCGCCGGCTTTATTGCCACTATACTGGCCACCATCCTGGGCACGCTCATCATGGGTCTGTATGCCAGATGGCCAGTGGCGGTTGCGCCTGGTATGGGGCTTAATGCCTATTTTGCCTTTGTGGTTGTTCTGGGATATGGCTTGAGCTGGCAACAGGCGCTAACAGCTGTCTTTGTCTCATCGCTGGCGTTTTTTCTGTTTTCCATCACCCGTATTCGCAGCTGGCTGATCCTGTCCATTCCAGCGGAAATGCAGATTGCCATTACCGCAGGGATTGGCCTGTTTTTAGCCATGATAGGGCTGCAAGGGGCGGGGTTGATAATTGATAATCCGGATACGCTGGTCGGGTTGGGCCAGCTGAATAATCCGCAAACCATGCTGGCACTTGCTGGGCTTGTTTTGATGGCCGCGCTGGATAAGCTGGGCATCAAAGGCAGTATTTTAATCACCATTTTGGGTCTGTCAGCCTTTGGCTGGCTTACAGGCCTTGCCAGCTTTAACGGGATAGTTTCCAGCCCGCCTATGGCCAGTGCGGCTTTTTCACTGGATTTTTCGGCTCTGACGACCACTGCCTTTTTATCAGTGGTGTTTGTGATGTTCTTTGTCGATTTCTTTGATACTACCGGCACATTAACCGCCATTGCAGAACCGGCTGGTCTGAAAGAAAAAGAGGGCAAAATTAAAAATCTGGACAAGGCAGTTCTGGCTGATACATCTGCCAGTATTTTTGGCAGTCTGCTTGGCACTTCGAACATGACCACTTATCTGGAAAGTGCGGCCGGGCTGCGGGCTGGCGGGCGCACCGGGCTGGTAGCGGTAACTGTAGCGGTATTATTTGCAGCCTGTTTATTTTTTGAGCCACTTTTTTCCTCTATCCCGGGCTTTGCAACCGCCCCTGCCCTGATATATGTGGCTATCGGGTTTTTTGGCGGATTGCGCCAGATAGACTGGGCAGATATGTCGGTTGCCCTGCCAGTGGTGCTAACAGTATTTCTGATGCCGCTTACCTTTTCGATTGCGGCCGGTATCAGTGTCGGGTTCCTTACCTATGTCGCTGTTCGCATTTTAAGCGGGCGCTCAAGCACCCTTAGCCCGGGCATTATGATGATTACCAGCTTTGGCCTGATTTGGATTGTGCTCCAATATGCGGTATGAAAAAACCAGTAGCGGCAATTTTACTGAAAAACAGGTCATAAAGTCATGCAGCCAGCCGAAGATATGACAGCGATATCCAAAATAGATGCCCATCCTATTTTTTCCTTTGCGGATGGGGAAATGGGGCCAGTGGCAAATTCCTTTATTCGAGCAATGGAAAAGGTGACCGGTCAACCAAAGATTAAAAAAATCTATTTTGATTATGTCGATGATGAGCGGCCGCGCGAGCTGTTCTGGTCAGATGCGCTGGAACGCCTGAATATCACTTATAATGTCACAAAAGAGGGCGCTATCGATATCCCCGAAACAGGGCGGCTATTGGTAATAGCCAACCATCCTTTCGGGGTAATTGACGGGCTGATTTTATGTTCGATAATTGGCAAGGTGCGCCAGGATTACAAGATTATCACCCATCAAGTATTACGCCAGGCCCCGGCGGTAAAAGATAAAATTCTGCCTATTGATTTTTCTGAAACAGAAACCGCCCTTCAGACCAATCTGGCGACCCGGCGCGCCGCACAACAGCATTTAAAAGAAGATGGGGTGGTGATTATTTTCCCGGCTGGCGGCATCTCGCTTGCGCCTAAATTTATAGGCCCTGCCTATGATTCGGAATGGAAAACCTTTGCTGCCAAGCTGGCACAAACCAAAAATACCACCACCCTTCCATTTTATTTTAATGGTCGTAATTCTGTGATTTACCAGATGGCGCGCCGGTTGTCGGTGACGCTGGGCTATTCCTTGATGTTTCGGGAAATCTGTAAACAGATGAATGGCTGTGTGGATGTCACCTTTCGTGCGCCGATTCATGCCTCGGCGCTGGCGGCTTTTCCCAACCGTACCGAAATTACCAAGTTTCTGCGCCAGCGCACCTATGGCGCATCCGATACCGATTTGACGGCCAGCAGGCAGGAAAGCATCTCTTCCAGATAGTGATTTCCCGCAAGGATAGCATAGGCAGCTTGCCGGTTATCGGCGGGGTGTATTTCCACCATTTCAGCATCTGCTTTATTGGAGGTGCCAACCTGTTTATCAGGTGCCATCGCCAGCCCATTCAGCGGCCAATACAATCCAGAAGAGCGGGCAAAATCCACTTGCCCAATAGGCCATACAGATAGCCTTTCGCCTATCTTCATTGCCATTTTAAAGTGGCCAGAGGTGACATGCAGCACATCATCACTGCCCACCAGCATCACCCTATGCTGGCGTGAATATCTGGCCAGAACGCTAAGGGCGGCCAGGCTATGATCGAGGCGTTTGCCCAAAAACCCGAAGCCCAGAATGGCTGGGGCGCGGATATGGCGCAGGGCTTTTTCAAGATCGGTGCTATCCTGCTCCGCCAGCGGATGTACCCGCATCCTTGTCCGGGCATCGATTAAATCTTCTGCGGCGACCGAATCCATATCCCCGATCAGCAGATCCGGGGTAATGCCTGCCACACGGCATCCGTAATAGCCACCATCCACGGCCACCACCGGGCCAAGCGGAGCAAATTTCGCCAGCAAGGCAGTATCATACGCCCCATTGCCGACCAGAATAAGCGGCCGTGTCAGCTCATCTATCAATGGGGTAGGCGTATCTGCGTTCATACCTTCCAAAATAGCCAAAGCCTGTCACCCGGACAAGCTTTGGATTCTTGCAGTAGAGGAAGGTTAAAGATGAATGGCGTTTTAATTCTCCCTAAAGACAACCGAGGTCGCTTTATTAATCGGGGTTACAATATAATCCAGAACAGTACGCTTGCCGCCAATAATATCAACTGCCACGGTCATGCCGGGAATAATTTCAGCTGACTGGCCTGTCTTTGTAAAGACCGGATCAGGCACCGTGATAATGGTTTCATAAAAAGGTGGCTGGCCTTCGCGGTCGGTTGTAATGCTAGCCATATTTTGCACCACCCCTGACGGACTGTCAATCCAAACGGGCTGGCAGCATCTGTATTCGCTTGTGTATTTTGGGCGGCGGTGCTGGTCATAAACAGCCCCGTTAACAGACCCATAAAAATGACCGATACAATTAAACGCGGTATCTGTGATAGATGCCAAACAAGGATCGCCAGACTATTTTCTAAAAAATAGAGCAGCGATAAAGGGCTTCGATACATAAAAAGACTCCTGCAAGAAACTTGATTCAGGCAAGCAGTATAGGCATGATAATCCTAACATTCGGTAAACAGACCCGGAAAAAAGTGAAATTTCTTCGTTCCGAGGCTAAAAATTAATAGTTTATTTATCTTTCGTTCATAATTTGGTTGCTAATCATGTTTGATTTGGTTTTGCACCAGCCACAGATTCCCCCCAACACGGGAAACATTATTCGGCTATGCGCAAATTCAGGGGCAAATTTGCACCTAATCGAACCGTTGGGTTTTCGGCTGGATGAAAAATCCTGCCGGCGAGCCGGGCTGGATTATAATGAGCTGGCAAAGGTCAAAAGCTGGCCGGATTTTGATAAATATAAACATCAGAAAAAGAGCGGCAAAATTTGGCTGGTCACAAAATATGGCGAAAGCTGTTATAGCGAAAACGCCTATCAGCTGGGAGACAGCTTTGTCTTTGGCGCAGAACAGCATGGCCTGCCCCCGCATATTATGGCTTCGGTACCGCCCGAACACAGGCTGGCCTTGCCGATGCGTAGCGGCCAGCGCAGCCTCAACCTGTCCAATGCTGTAGCGGTTATCCTGTATGAGGCCTGGCGGCAACAGGATTTTATCGGGAGCGCACGCCGCCCCTAAATAGCCGAACAGCAAAATAGCCCGATAAATATATGGGGCGTTCACCTAAAAAGGCGGCTTTGTAACATAACTGTCACATTTTTGTAATATTGATGTCATCAATGCGGACAATAGTAAGGCATCTAAAAAAAACTGCCTATTGGAGAGTTCCATGAAGAAATTACTGTTAACCCTTACCGCTGCATTGCTGGTATCTGGTACAGCTTTAGCACGCGACCAGCTTAGCCTTGCAGGTTCATCCACTGTTCTGCCTTTTGCGACCATCATTGCCGAAGAAATGGGCAAGAACCCCAATTTCAAGACCCCTGTTGTCGAATCAGGCGGCTCTTCTGTAGGTAAAAAGGGCGTATGTGACGGCATTGGCACAGAATTTATCGATATCGGTAATGCGTCTTCGCGGATGAAGCCAGCCGAGCTGGAATATTGTGACAAAAATGGCGTGACGCTGACCGAGATCAAAGTGGGCTATGACGGTATCGCGGTGGCCAACTCGCTGCAAGGGGCGGTTCTGGAAATTTCCAAAGCAGACCTTGGCAAAGCCCTGACTATCGAAGTGCCGGCGTGTGATGCCATACCGGGGCGTACCGATAATTGTGATGAATGGATACCTAACCCGTTCAAGAAATGGAGCGATATCAACCCGGCCTATCCCGATATTGATATCCGCGTTTATGGCCCGCCAACAACTTCCGGCACCCGCGCCTCTTTTGCTGAAATAGTGAACGAAAAAGCCTATTGCGGCGGTAATAAAATTGCCAAGGCAGCTTCGGCAGCACGCGGCGATAAAAAGGGCAAAAAATGCCGCGCAATGCGCACGGATGGCGCCTATGTAGAAGCAGGCGAGCAGGATAATCTGATTGTTCAAAAGCTGCAGGAAGATAAAGATGCCTATGGTCTTTTCGGGTTTTCCTATCTGGATCAGAACCGCGACACACTGCAAAGCGCCGTGGTCGATGGTACACCCGCAGATTTTGACCTGATCGCCAGCGGCGATTATGCCATCTCGCGGGCCTTATGGTTCTATGTAAAGCATGAACATATGAATGTTATTCCGGGTATTGCTGAATATTTAAATGAATGGACCAAACATTGGGATGAGGAAGGTCTGCTGGCAGATGCCGGTATGGTTGCAATGCCGCAAGAAGAGCGTGCAGCCTATGCCAAAGCCATGGTTGAGCTGCCAAAGTTGACAGCTGATATACTAAAGAAGTAATGACATTCTGAACCATTTATGCGTGTTGCATTTTTAAAGGTGCGACACGCTTTTTCTTAACTGGTGGGCGATAATGCAAAATTTTCAATTGATAGCTGTTTGTCTTTGCATCGCCACCATCGCCTATTTTTACGGGCGGGCGCGCATAGTAAAGCAAGCGAATATCGCCCAAAGCCGCCCAAACTCTCTGCCTGTTTTTTATGGTCTTTTTCCTGCCCTTCTTGGCCTGATTATCCCTGTGATTATCATCGCTATCTGGCTGATAAGCGAGAGTATCATAATGGATATGATGCTGCTAAACGCCTTGCCGGATACCCTGACCCTGTCAGAGGAATTTTCCGCTTCTGTCGCGCTGGCCCAGATTTATAATCTGGCAGATGGCATTTCAGTTGGCGAGGTTGAGGGATGGGTAAAACAGGGCGCTGCCCAATTTATCGCCTGGAAATCCTCTTCCAATATGATGATGAGTATGGCCGCCATTGCCAGCTCATTGCTGTGCAGCCTCTATGGTATTCGGCTGATAGGCTTGAATTTTAGAGCCAGAAATGCGGTAGAGCGGATTATTTATCTTGGCCTCATTGCCTGTTCCATTGTTGCGATTTTCACCACAATCGGCATTGTTTTTTCGGTGATTTTTGAATCTATCCGGTTTTTCCGCCTGATCCCGCCGCTTGAATTTTTAACCGGTCTGACCTGGAACCCTGAATTTGAAGGGGCGGCACGGGCAGGCTCGGGTCAGGGCGGCGTTGCGGCCTATGGCTCTATTCCGCTTTTTGTCGGAACATTTTTAATCTCGATTATCGCGCTGACCGTGGCGATACCGATTGGCCTGTTATCGGCTATTTACCTGTCCGAATATGCCAGCAAATCCACCCGCTCTATTGTCAAACCTGCTCTGGAAATTCTGGCCGGTGTACCCACGGTTGTTTATGGATTTTTTGCTGCCCTGACCATCGCGCCCCTATTCAAGGGGGCAGGCGAGGCAATCGGCCTGAGCGTGGCATCTGAATCAGCGTTGGCTGCCGGTTTTGTGATGGGGATTATGATCATTCCCTTTATCTCCTCTCTTTCGGATGATGTGATTAATTCTGTGCCGCAATCCTTGCGTGATGCGGCCTTTGGGCTGGGTTCAACCAAGAGCGAAGCGGTTAAAAATGTGGTATTACCTGCTGCCCTGTCCGGCATTGTTGCCAGTATTATTCTGGCTGTATCGCGCGCGGTGGGCGAGACGATGATTGTGGTAATGGCCGCCGGGCTGGCCGCGAATTTGTCGGTAAATCCACTGGATGCGGTAACCACTGTGACCGCCCAGATTGTGACGATACTGGTAGGCGATCAGGAATTTGAATCGGCCAAAACGCTTTCTGCCTTTGCCCTTGCACTGACCCTGATTGTTATCACCCTCAGCCTTAATTTTGTTGCCCTGCGCATCGTGAAAAAATACCGAGAGCAATATGATTGAGAAAACCGAAGCGCAGAAAAGAACAGAAAGCTTGTTGCTGGCCGGGCTGAAAAGCCGGCGGGCCAGGGAAAGGCGATTTGTCTGGCTGGGGCGCGGGGCGATTGCCATTGCCCTATTTTTTCTGGCTACCCTGTTTATTTCCATTGGCACAAAGGGCATTCCCGGCTTTTTCCAATATTATGTCACGCTGGAAGTATCGCTGGATCGCGACCGGCTTGATCCGGCTGGCGATTTATCCGACCAGTCCTTTTTTGATGGCGAGGCAAAAAAGCTGGTCAATGAAGCTATCTATGCAGAATTGGGCGTAACAGGCCGCAAGCCCAAAAAAGCCGCACGCAGTCTGCTATCCAATGGCTCGGATGTGCGGCTGGTGGAATTTGTAAAGGAAAATCCGCAATTGCTGAACAGTGCTCACCGCGTCAAGCTGGCACTGGATGATGATGCCGATAGCTATCTGCGCGGCTTTATCAGCAAGGATACACCGGAAAAATTGCGCCGCATTAATGATCAGCAAATCGCCTTTCTGGAAGCCTTGCAGGAAAAAGGTCTGATCACGCGCGAGATATCGGATTATCTGTTTTTTGGCAGTGCCTCGCGCAATGCAGAAATGGCCGGTATCAAAGGGGCGTTTTTTGGCTCTATGCTGACCTTGTTTATTTGTTTTATCATCGCCTTTCCGCTGGGGGTGGCGACAGCGATTTATCTGGAAGTATTTGCGCCGAAGAATAAATTTACCGAGATTATTGAGGTGAATATCAATAATCTGGCGGCGGTGCCATCGGTGGTCTTTGGTATTTTGGGTCTGGCGATTTTTATCAATCTGTTTGGCATGCCGCGCTCGGTACCGCTGGTAGGCGGGATTGTGCTGGCATTGATGACATTGCCAACCATTATTATCTCCTCGCGTGCCTCTCTTCGGGCGGTACCGCCCAGCATCCGTGATGGCGCATTAGGGATTGGCGCTTCTGAAATGCAGGCGACCTTTCACCATGTTATACCGCTGGCTATCCCTGGTATGCTCACCGGCTCTATCATTGGTATGGCTCAGGCACTGGGCGAGACAGCCCCGCTTTTGATGATAGGTATGGTCGCATTTATTGTTGATATTCCAAATTCGGTTCTGGATCCGGGTACTGTCCTGCCGGTACAGATTTTTATGTGGGCTGATTTTGCAGAACGAATGTTTATCCAGAAGACCAGCTCTGCCATTATCATTTTGCTGGCCTTTCTGATTGTTATGAACGGCGTGGCTATTTTCATTCGGCGCAAGCTAGAGCGGCGCTGGTAGCCAAGAGATAGAGGAAAAACATTATGGCACCAAATAACACTGCGGCCACATCGCAGATTGACCCGGTTGTTGTCTGTAAAAATGTGAATATTTTTTATGGCGATAAACAGGCTATCAACGATATCTCGCTGGATATTATGCCCAAGACCATCACCGCTTTTATCGGCCCTTCCGGTTGTGGCAAATCCACCTTTCTGCGCACCCTGAACCGGATGAATGACACCATAGATGGCTGCCGCGTAGAGGGCGAGATTTTAATAGATGATACCAATATCTATCACCCCGATATTGATGTTGTACCGCTTCGCGCCCGTGTGGGCATGGTGTTTCAAAAGCCGAACCCCTTTCCAAAATCCATTTTTGATAATGTGGCCTATGGCCCGAAAATTCACGGGCTGGCCAGAACCAATGCCGAGCTGGCTGATATTGTGGAAAATGCCTTGCGCGGCTCTGGTCTGTGGGATGAGGTCAAAGACCGCCTCGACCAGCCAGGCACAGGCCTGTCAGGCGGCCAGCAACAGCGTTTATGCATCGCCCGCACCATCGCGGTTGCGCCGGAAATTATTCTGATGGATGAGCCCTGCTCTGCCCTTGACCCCATCGCAACGGCAAAAATTGAAGCATTGATGACAGATCTGGCAAAAGACTTTACAATTATTATTGTCACTCACTCCATGCAACAGGCTGCGCGGGTTTCCAAAAAAACAGCGTTTTTTCATCTTGGCGACCTGATCGAATATGATAGTACCGAAACGATTTTTACCAACCCGGCCGACAGCAAGACACAAGACTACATCACCGGCCGCTTTGGATAGGAGCATAGATTTATGGTAAATGACCATATTTTAAGAACGTATGATGAGGAGCTTACCAACCTGCAAATCCTCACCACAAAAATGGGCAATGAATGCTGTGATATGATCCGTCAGGCGGTTGCTTCGGTTATTGATAATGACCGGGCGATAGCCAAACAGGTAATTTCCCGCGATAAGATGGTGAATGCATTAAATGCCGAAATTGCTATCCAGTCCCAGAATGTTATTGCCTTGCGCTCGCCTATGGCAAATGATTTGCGCCTTATCCTGACCACCTATCAAAATTCTCTGAATTTGGAACGCACAGGTGATTTGGCTAAAAATATCGCCAAGATTGTGGCAAAGAACGATCTGCTCTTTGACCACAAGGTGCGTGGCCATCTGGAAAAGCTCTCGGAAGCGGTTTTGCAAAATCTGACCGATGTCATCACCGCCTTTAACGAGATGGATACAAAAAAAGCCAGTGCGATTTATGATGCGGACGAGCTGGTCGATGACCTGCATAATAGTTTTTCTTCAACCCTGATGACCAATTTAAAAGCAGAAGAGGCAAGTGTTGAGACAATGATGCATCTGTTATTTGTCAGCCGCCATCTGGAGCGGATTGGCGATCATGCCAAAAATATAGCCGAGGCCACCATTTATGCGGCTACCGGCAAAATGAACCAATTTGATGAATTGGAAGACCGGTATTTTGAGGAGCTAACTGTATCATGAGTAAATCCCCTTTGGATAAAGACCTGTTTGCCATTGGCCTGGAAAAGCGCAAAGCCACCCTTGGCGTAGAATATGTTTCTGCCTCTCTGGAAAACGCAGATGAGCTAAGTCGTCCGTTTCAGGAAGCGATGACCGCCTGGTGCTGGGGCTTTGGCTGGGGCGATGATACCATTGATGAGAAAACCCGTTCGATGATGAACCTCACCATGATAGGCGCACTTGGCAAGATGAAAGAATGGGAATTGCATTGTAATGGTGCGATTAATAATGGCTGTTCCATGGCTGAAATTCGCGCCATTATTCATATTGTCGCCATCTATTGCGGGGTACCGCAATCGCTGGAATGTATGCGCGTTGCCCGCAAGGTTCTGGAAGAGCGCGGAATGCTCTAGCCCCAAAGCGCCTTCCAGCCTGATAGTTTTTTTTCTCTTTGGAATTAGAGACCTTTAAAAGACAGGCAAGGGGCCGTGCGCGCCCACATCCAGCCGCCAGACAAAGCCGCTATGGCCTTCTGCTGGAAACAGCTGGCGCACCATCGGATCATGGCCTGGCACAACCAGCGAGATATCCGATGCCAGCGCGGTTATCCTATCAAAGCCTTTCAGCATTTGTTCGATATCTACCACAATCGGGAAAGGTTTGCGGGTCATAAAATTCTCATAATAATGGGTGGCATCCGATGCCAGACACAGCCAGCCTGAAGCGGTTTTTACCCGCACCGCCTGCAACCCCTTTGAATGGCCGCCAACACAATGGACACTGACCCCATCGGCAACCTGGCCATCCCCGTCAAAAAATTCTACCCGCCCGGAATATAACGCTTGTACCGCATGGCAAATATGGTTGCCGGTAAAAGGCATCCTTAGCACATCACTGCACATACAAGGGCCGGTCGCATAGGCCATTTCGGCTGCTTGCAGATAAAAACGGGCATTTGGAAAATCTGCCAGCGTGCCCGCATGATCATAATGCAGGTGGGTAATAATCACCTTTGTGATGGCGTCTGCGGCAAGCCCCAGCGCTTCAATAGCTTTGGCCGGGCGGTGATGAATGGGACGGCTGCGCATATCACCTTCTGCCTCGTCATAGCCGGTATCCACCAAAATCACTTCTGTCCCGCAGCGCAAAACCCAGACAAAATAATCCATTGGATGATCGGTGTCATGGTCAGTGGCAAACATAAAGCTGTCATTGCGGGTTCTATCCTGTCTATCGGCATATTTAACCGCGTAAACTTCCCATAATTTTTCGCTCATTTATTTCTTCTCCTCTTTCTCTTCGGAATAGCTGAAATGCTGGATAATTTCTGCAAAGGCCTCGCCAGTATCGACATCCATAAAAGCGTGCGGGTCTGGCCAGTGCAGCTGCTGAATACAGGCAGGGTAATCTGCCAGAATTTGTCGCCCGCCCTGATCGCCTGAAAGCCCCGTTAAATCAGCAAAAAATGCGCGGCTCCAAATCACCGGATTACCGCGACGAACCATTTCCGAATTTCCCTCGATTTGATAGGTTGGCAAGGTGATTTGCGGCAAGCCTGTCCCGGATTTGGCCAGATGCTGTTTGGCCAGGGCGGTCAGCAGGGCAGGGTTTATCAGAGGCATATCCCCAAGGGCTATCAGCACATCACTTACCCCTTCGGGCAAAACAGATATCGCCTGTACAACCGAGCTGGCCTGCCCGCTGGCATAATCCGGATTATGCACAAAGGTAACCTGCAGCCCGTTCAGGCTGTTTTGCACCTGTTCTGGCTGATGGCCTGTCACCACATAAACGTCGCCCAGCCCGGCCTGACAAAGGGCTTCGGCTGCATAACGGACAACCGGCTTTCCCCTGATTTCCATCAACAGCTTATTTGTTCCGCCCATGCGCCGCGACTGTCCGGCCGCCAACAGGATACAGGCCATTTTTTGCGGTGTTTCTGCTTTTTGACGGGACTGCTTTTCTGCCTGGATACGCGGCATGGGACGGCTGGCAATCTCGCTCAGTAATCCGCCTGCTGCCAGATCTGCCAGCGTTTCGCGGTCAAGCGGAATGGCGGCCAGCAATAGCTGTAATACCCAGTCAAAGCCGTTTAATTTGGGCGAGCGCGCACAGCCCGGCATACCAATGACCGGCACTCCGCCTATCGCGGCCGTCATCAGCATATTTCCCGGATCAACCGCCAGACCCAGCTGGTCAATCTGTCCGCCAAGCTGGCAGATAGCCGCCGGTATAACATCCTGCCTGTCAACAATCGCACTGCCGCCGCAAATCAGCAGCATCTCCGCGCCCTGTTTTATGGCAGTTTCTATCTGGCGGGCCAGCGCATCTGTTTCATGGGCAGATTGCAGGCTGGAAATCAGCTGCGATCCCAGCGCTTGCAGACGGTTTCGGGTAACCGTTTCAGTTGCCTGATAAACCTTGTCGGGCAGGGCGTGACCATAGGTCTGGATAAGGGCGGCTCTTTTTGATGCCAGGGCGTGAAAGGTAAAAAGCGGGGCATCGCCAAGGGCGTGTAGCAATTTTGCCACCACATCGCGGTGCAGAAAAAACGGAATAACTTTCAAGGTTGCGATAAATTGCCCGGCCGAGACAAGCTGGTTATGGGCAGGCAGGCTAAGCCCAACCCCCTCATGTACCATATTAAAGGCACGTAGCTGGTTTCGGTCATAGCGAATAATACCTGTTTTTCGGGCTTTGAAATTCACCCGT
>JAURQT010000075.1 GCA_030835985.1 Alphaproteobacteria bacterium | reverse complement strand
GCTGGCAGTCAAAAGACAAAACGCCGAAGTTGTCAATATTCTGCTGGATGCGGGGGCGAATGCAAAACTAAAAACCTATTTTTGGAAAGAAATTGCCTTTGATCATGCCAGAGGCAAGCCGGAATGGATTGACCATCTTTCAACCTACAGACGCCTGAAAGCGGCGAGTGGGGAATGACCCCCGCACACCCTTGAGAGATTAACCACAGGAGAAAAAAACCATGACCATTCGCCCAGACCCAAATGATCCACGCGGCCGACCCGCCCAAAACTGAGGCATAGCTTCAAACATCTGAAAAGAAATGGCGGAGGGGAAGGGATTCGAACCCCCGGAAGGAGTTTCCTCCTTCAACGATTTAGCAAACCGCCGCCTTCAGCCACTCGGCCACCCCTCCGCAAAAAAGGGCTAATCAGGATTGCTCCCCACGGCGTATGCACCCCCCCTGTCTAATGCTGTGCGGCCGTTCTGTCAATTTTGAAAAAGCCATTGTTTGTATTTTTTAACACCCCCCCTACTTCCTGCCCCCATATAGATTTGTTATAGATTTATTCAGGGCAATCCTGCCGCGATAGAGATCTATTGAGCCGATAGCCAGCCCTGTTTTGGCCTGTTATACTAAAAAACAGTGGGTTAATTTACGAAAAAAAAGGGCATCGCACTGAATGGACAAGCTAACCGCCATGCGGGTATTTACCCAAATCGCCACCTTGCGATCCTTTAAAAAGGCCGGAGAGCGGCTATCGCTGGCCCCGTCGGTGATTTCCAAACATCTAAGCGCGCTGGAAGCAGAGCTGGGTGTCCAGCTGATAGAGCGTACCACCCGTACCACCCGCCTGACCGAGATGGGCGAGCTATATTTATCCAAATGCCGCAATATTCTGGAAGAAATTGACGATATTGAAACCACGCTGGTAAAGGAAACCGGCCGCCTGAAAGGCCCGCTTAATATCAGCGCGCCGCCCGGCTTTGCCCATCGCCATATCGCCCCGCATTTGCCGGTATTTTGTGCCGCCCATCCGGATGTGAATTTGAACCTGATCAGCGTACATAATGAAAACAGCCAGCTATTGCCCCAGGTGGATCTGGATATTCGCATCTCGGAAACGCGCGTCCATGAAGGCCATGGCATTCAAATTCTGGCTGGCAATCATCGCCAACTGGTTGGCACGCCCCATTATCTCAGCCGTTTTGGCCAGCCAAAGACCGTCGCGGATCTGGCCGCGCACAAGCTGGTAACGGTGGAAAATGGCATGGACAGCATTGACTGGCATTTCAAGGATAGTGACCAGAATATCAGCACGTTCAAGGCACGCGGCTATTTGCGGCTGGATAGCGGGGATGCGATTTTGCGCTGTGTCCTCAATGACGGGGGGCTGGCCATGTTGCCGACCTATATTGTGGGGCGGCATATCACCTCTGGCGCATTGATGCCGGTTCTGGAAACCATGGTGGATGAGCGCACCCCCATCCATGCGGTCTGGCGACAGAAAAACCACCGCCTGCCCAAGATTGAGGCGTTTCTGGCTTTCCTGCACCAGCTTTATGGCGACACCCCCTATTGGGATATGGTGACACCGGGCAATAAAAAAGCGGCCGCACGGGCATCGAAATAACGCCCCGCCGCCGCCTCATTTATTTCAGATGAGGAAAACCAGCCCGTTAACGCTACCCCCTCAGCTTGTCTTTCAGCAACTGATTGACCATGCCGGGATTAGCCTGACCGCCCGATAATTTCATGGTTTGCCCGACAAAAAAGCCAAACAGCTTATCCTTGCCGCCGCGATATTCTGCGACCTTATCCTGATTTTCGGCCAGCACCTGATCGATAAGGGCTTCGATAGCCCCGCTATCAGATACCTGTTTCAGCCCTTTTTCCTCGATAATATCGCTTGCCGGCCGGCCTGTTTCAAACATTTCGGCAAAGACATCCTTGGCGATCCGGCCAGAAATTGTCCCATCCGATATCAGATCGACCAGCGCGCCCAACCCTTCCGGGCTTACCGGGCTTTCGGCCAGCGATTTTCCAGCCTTGTTCAGCGCGCCAAACAGCTCTGAGGACATCCAGTTTGCCACCAGCTTGCGATCCCTGCCCTTGCTGGCCGCTTCATAGAAACCCGCTGTCTCGCGCTCTTCGGTCAGCACCGACGCATCATAAGAAGACAGCCCATAATCAGACACCATCCGCGCCTTAATCTCGTCTGGCAACTCTGGCAATTCTGCTTTTATTTCCTCCACGAAATCCTGGGTTAACTGCAAGGGCAGCAAATCGGGATCCGGGAAATAGCGGTAATCATGGGCATCTTCTTTGGAACGCATCTGGCGGGTTGTGCCGGTACTGGTATCAAACAGCCTTGTTTCCTGATCGATTTTGCCACCATTTTCCAGAATTTCTATCTGCCGCTCCACCTCGTAATCAATGGCCTGCATAATAAAACGCACAGAGTTCAGATTTTTGGTTTCGGTACGCGTGCCAAGTGCCTGCCCCGGGCGGCGCACCGATACATTCACATCTGCCCGCAATGAGCCTTCTTCCATATTGCCATCACACGTCCCCAGATAGCGCAGGATAGAGCGCAATTTTTTAATATAGGCACCTGCCTGTTCGGATGAGCGTAAATCCGGGCGCGATACAATTTCCATCAGCGCCACACCGGAACGGTTCAGGTCAATATAGCTTTTGGATGGATGCTGATCATGCAGGGATTTTCCGGCATCCTGTTCTAAATGGATACGCTCTATGCCGATATCATGGGTCGTGCCATCTGCCAATTCGATGGTCAGCACCCCCTCGCCAACAATAGGGTGTTTAAACTGGCTAATCTGATAGCCTTGCGGTAAATCGGCATAAAAATAATTTTTGCGATCAAAAACGCTATAAAGGTTAATTTCGGCTTTTATGCCCAGCCCGGTTTTTACCGCCTGGCGCACACACGCCTCGTTAATTACCGGCAACATACCCGGCATAGCGGCATCCACCAGCGATACATTTTCATTAGGCCCCGCCCCGAAAGTGGTCGATGAGCCTGAAAACAGCTTGGCCTCAGAGGTCACTTGCGCATGTACTTCCATGCCGATGACCACTTCCCACTCCCCTGTTTGTCCTGCAACTAAATTAGACATATCCCTGCTCTCTTTTTTTGTGCTTAACGAGCGGCCAGCGCATGACGCGGCGGCTGACCGGTAAAGCCAGCCTGTTTTTCAAGGCACGCTGCAACCTTATATAAGGTATCCTCCCTGAACGCCCCGGACAGCACCTGCAAGCCAAGCGGCAAGCCGGTATCGCTATAGCCGGCCGGAACAGAAATCCCCGGAATACCGGCCAAATTCGCTGGCACGGTAAAGACATCATTCAGATACATGGTGATCGGATCGTCCTGTTTCACCCCTAATGGAAACGCCGCCGAAGGGGTGGCCGGGGTTAAAATGGCATCGACCTTTTCAAAGGCTTCATCAAAATCATTTTTAATCAGGCGGCGTACCTGCTGGGCTTTCAGATAATAGGCATCATAATAGCCAGCCGACAGCGCATAGGTGCCTATCATAATCCGGCGCTGCACCTCATCGCCAAAACCGGCCGCACGGGTTGCTTCATACATATCATCCAGCGACTGGCCAGCCTCGACACGCGCACCATAGCGCACCCCGTCATAACGCGCCAGGTTCGACGAGGCTTCGGCCGGCGCAATAATATAATAGGTCGGCAGCGCATAGCGTGTATGCGGCAGAGAAATCGGCACCAGCTCGGCGCCTGCCTCGACCAGCCATTCCTGCCCCTGTTGCCAGAGCGCGGTAATAGCCTCATCCATGCCCTCCATAACATATTCTTTGGGAATACCAATTTTCATGCCCTTTACACTGGCCTGTAATGCAGCGTGCAAATCTGGCAGTGCGGCATCAGCCGAGGTGGAATCTTTGGCATCATGCCCGGCCATAGAGGCAAACATCAGCGCAGAATCGGCTACATCACGGGTAAAAGGCCCTGCCTGATCCAGGGAAGATGCAAAGGCCACAATGCCCCAGCGTGAACAGCGCCCATAGGTTGGCTTCATGCCGACCACCCCGCAAAATGCGGCTGGCTGGCGAATAGACCCGCCTGTATCGGTGCCGGTTGCCATCAGGGCAGACCCGGCCGCCACAGAAGAGGCCGACCCCCCTGAAGAGCCGCCAGCGGCCAAATCTGCCCCGCCATCTGTACTCCACGGATTAACCGCCGGGCCAAAAACCGACGTTTCATTGGCAGACCCCATCGCAAATTCATCACAATTGAGCTTGCCCAGCATTACCGCCCCATCGCGCCATAGCTGGCTGGTCACGGTGCTTTCATAAGTCGGCACAAAGCCTTTTAAAATCGCTGAACAGGCGGTGGTTTCCACGCCTGTTGTGCAAAACAAATCCTTTACCCCTATCGGCAAGCCTTCTAGCGGGCCTGCATTGCCATCGGCGATACGCTTATCGCTACTGGCCGCCATTTCAAGGGCTTTATCTGCGGTCATACAGACATAGTTATTCAGCGCTTTGGTTGCCTCTGCTGCCTGGATATAGGCGTGTGTCAGCTCGGTGGCAGATATTTCTTTTTTCTGCAAGGCAGCGCGTGCCTGTGTAGCGGTAAGATTTAAGTAATTTTCCATTATTCAACAACCTTTGGCACAACAAAAAATCCGCTGGCCTGTTCCGGGGCATTTGCCAAAATATCATCCACCTTATTGCCGTCTGTTATCTTGTCCGTGCGCAAGGGCAGGCTGTGACCGGTAACACTGGCCAGAGGTTCGACAGCAGAAGTATCTACCTCGCCCAGCTCTTCTATCCAGGACAGAATGGCGTTTAATTCCCCGGCTATCTGTTCCTGGCGCTCTTCTGGCACATCCAGGCGTGCCAGCCGCGCAATTTTTTTAACGGTATCTTTATCCACAGACATGTTATAAGACTTTCATCAGATGCAAATTATATATAAATGATGTTCACCCCCAGCTAATTAGCAGTGAGTATGCCTGTCTGCAAGCTTTACCAAACGATAAATCAATTGTCATCCGGCCAAAGGCTGTTAGGTCTGGATATTGGCAAGAAAACAATCGGGCTGGCGATTAGCGACCCGGACGCCAGAGTAGCCAGCCCTTTGCGCATTTTATGGCGCAAGAAATTTACCCCCGATGCCCACGAGCTGATAGCGATTATCGCCGAGCATAATATAGGCGGATTGGTGCTGGGCTGGCCGCTCAATATGGATGGCAGCCAGGGCCCTTCTTGCGATTCTGTGCGCGATTTTGCCCATGCTTTTTTGCGCCTTCATGATATTGCTATCAGCTTTCAGGATGAAAGATTATCCACCAGGGCCGTAGAGCAGGAAATGATAGCAGCCGATTTAACCCGCCAGAAACGCCATCTTCGCCGCGATGCGCTGGCCGCAACATGGATATTGCAATCGGCCCTGGATAGTCTGGATAGTCTGGATAGTTTAAAAGACCAGCCTGAATAATGATTGCCCCGGGCGATAGTAATCAGCCGAAAAGAAAGTGTTGCAAGATGACTGGACGCGCCATTCAATTTTGGTTAAAAGACATCTCAGGATGAATGATTTACGCGCACAAGCGTCTGCTGCAAACCTGACGGGTCGCCATCTATTGGGGATTGAAGGGTTATCTGTTCTGGAAATTCAAGCCCTTTTGGCACGTTCCAGCTATTTCGCCGATATTCTGACAGGCAAAACCAAAGATGACAGCCTGTCCGGCATTTTGCGCGGTATATCCGTGGTTAATCTGTTTTTCGAAAACTCCACCCGAACCCGCGTTTCCTTTGAAGTGGCAGCCAAACATTTGGGCGCATCGGTACTTAATCTTTCTGCGTCCGGCTCCTCTGTTAAAAAGGGCGAAACGCTAATAGATACAGCTGTCACCCTGAACGCGATGCACCCCGATATTCTGGTTATCCGCCACCGCCATGCCGGCACGCCTCTGTTATTGAGCAAGCATGTCGATGCCAGTGTTATTAATGCAGGTGATGGCCGCCACGAACATCCCACACAAGCGCTTTTGGATGCGCTGACCATCCAGCGCAAATGCGGCCAGATAGCCGGGCTGAAAATCGCCATTTGCGGGGATGTTGCCAATAGCCGCGTGGCACGCTCAAATTTATATCTGCTGGGCGCACTGGGCGCGGATGTGCATTTTGTCAGCCCCTCTACCCTGTTGCCAGCCGGGATTGACCAGTTTGGCGTACCGGTTCATACCTCTCTGGAAACCGGCATTAAAGATGCTGATATTGTGATGATGCTACGGTTGCAAACTGAACGTATGCAGGGGCGCGAAATCCCCAGCCAGCATGAATATTTCAATCTGTTTGGCCTGAATATGGACAAGCTGATGCGCGCCGCCCCCAATGCGCTGGTGATGCATCCTGGCCCGATGAATAGAGGGGTGGAGATTGATTCAGCCATTGCCGATAATGCAGAAAAAAGCCTGATTTACACGCAAGTGGAAATGGGGGTGGCTGCCCGTATGGCCTGTCTGGAAGCGCTGGCACAACACGCGGAGCGGACAAGATGAGCCAGAAGATACTTTTTATAAATGCCCATATCCTCTGCCCCGAGCAAAAACTGGATCAGCAAGGCTGGTTGCTGGCAGAAGACGGCATTATCCGCGGGGTTGGCAGCAATTCAGACCCCTTGCCAGAAGCAAAAGACATAGCAAAAATCGACTGCAAGGGGGATATTCTTGCCCCGGGCCTGGTAGATATGCGGGTTCAGTCCGGCGATCCGGGCGCAGAACATCTAGAAACCCTGACCAGCCTGAAACAGGCCGCAGCCCATGGCGGCATTACCTCTATGGCGGTGCTGCCCTCAACCGAGCCGGTGATCGATACCGCCGCCATGATTGATAGCTTGCAGCTGCGTGCTGGCCGCATTGATGGCCCGTCCATCTATTGCTATGGGGCGATGACCAAAGAGCTGGAAGACGACCAGATGGCCGAATTGGGGATGATGGCCGCGGCCGGGGCCTGTGCCTTTGCCAGCGGCACACTCTCTATCCAGAATGCCCAGACCATGCGCCGTATCATGACCTATGCGGCGATGCTGGATAAAGCTGTTATCCATCATTGCCAGGATACCGACCTGACAGGCGAAGGCGATATGAATGAGGGCGAGACCTCTACCCGGCTTGGTATGCTTGGCCAGCCAGCCGCCGCAGAAATTGTTATTCTGAAACGCGACATCGAGCTGGCAAGACTGACAGGCGCGCAGTATCACGCCAGCCATATTTCAACCGCTGGCGCTGTGGCCGCTATCCGCCAGGCCAAAAAAGAAGGCGTGAAAATCACCGCCGATACCGCCCCGCCCTATTTCATGCTGAACGAGCTGTCTGTGTCTGGCTATGATGCAGCGTGCAAGCTGAACCCGCCCTTGCGCACAGAAACAGATAGACAAGCCATAATAGAAGGGCTGCAAGATGGCACGATAGATGCGATTGCCTCAGACCATGTGCCGGTAAACCTGGATATGAAAGCCCAGCCCTTTACCCAAGCCAGCACAGGGGCTTCCGGGATAGAGCTGTTGCTGGCCATGACGATAAAGCTGGTCAAGACAGGCACGATTTCCTGGCTACGCGCTTTTGAGCTGACAAGCCAGTTTCCGGCTAAAATCCTGAAGCTGGAAGCCGGCAGTCTGAAGCCGGGCAGCCGGGCTGATTTAGTACAGATAAATCCCGACCAAAGCTGGATTATCCAAGGGCGCGCCTTTAAATCCTTATCGCGTATCACCCCTTTTGAAGGCCAGCCTGTCGAAGGACAGGTTAACGGACTTTGGGTTGGCGGGGTGCAAATAGCCCTTGAGCCATGATCCATGAGTGATCATTTTGCCTATTATGCCTATCTATTTGCCTGTCTGCTGGGATATGGGCTGGGGGCAACCCCTTTCGGGCTTATCCTGACCCGCCTGTTTGGCGGTGTGGATATCCGCACCATAGGTTCAGGCAATATCGGGGCAACCAATGTATTGCGCACCGGGCGCAAGGAGCTTGCCCTTGCAACCCTGCTGCTGGATGGCGGCAAGGGCTGCATAGCCGTGATATTGTCTGGCTGTCTTACCCAGCCGGAAATTGGCGCAATAGCCGGTTTTGCAGCGGTTGTGGGGCATTGTTTTCCTGTATGGCTACGCTTTAGGGGCGGCAAGGGGGTTGCCACCGCTATTGCCACCTTATGTGCGATAGATCTGATAACCGGGCTGTTTATGATTGCCTGCTGGCTAGTGGTTGCCCTTTTATTCAGGATATCTTCTCTGGCCGCTATTCTCGGCTTTTGCGGGGCCATGGGCTATGGCTATCTTTATGCCGGTTTAAGCGATATTCAGCTATTTGTGATAGGCGCGATATCTGTTTTGTCTATCCTGCGCCACCATGAAAATATCAAGCGCCTGATGAAGGGTGAGGAAAGCCGCATTTCCTTTCGCAAGAAATCTTAAAAAAAATCCTCTTATGTTTACGGAAAATTAAGCCTCCTTGTTTATGCTAGGGGCTATGAAAGATACAGACCTTCTGGACAGGTTGCGGCTTATCCGCACCAATAATATCGGCCCTATCACCTGCCAGCATTTGCTGAAACGCTATGGGACGGCGCGCGATGCTTTGTCGGCCATTCCCGAATTATCGGCACGTGGCGGGCGAAAACTAAAACTATGTCCGCTTGATACAACCGAAAGGGAATTGGACCTTATTCGCAAATCCGGGGCAGAATTGCTGTGCCATGGCCAGGAAAATTATCCCGCCGCCTTGCTGCCATTTGATGATGCGCCCTTTATCCTGACCGCAAAGGGGCATATCACCCTGCTAAACAGAGGGGCGTGTGCCATTGTCGGGGCGCGCAATGCGTCTATCAATGCCGCGCGTTTGGCAGAAAAACTGGCAACAGAGATTGGCCAGCAAAATTTTGTGGTGATATCCGGTCTGGCACGGGGCATTGATGCAGCTGCCCATAAAGGGGCGCTGAAAAGCGGTACAATTGCGGTTTTGGCAACGGCATTGATGAGGTCTATCCCCCTGAAAATGCCGCGCTTTATAATGCTATTTGTGAACAGGGGGTGTTAATCACCGAAATGCCCTATGGCACAAAGCCCGCCCCGCGCCTGTTTCCTTCACGCAATCGGATTATTGCCTCGCTTTCCAAAGGGGTTGTGGTGATAGAGGCAGCCTTGCGTTCCGGCTCGCTTATCACCGCCAGAGAGGCCGCAGATAGAGGGATTGAGGTAATGGCCTTGCCTGGCTCACCCCTTGACCCGCGCTCGCAAGGCACAAACGGATTGATCCGCGATGGGGCAACGCTGGTTCAGAATATTGATGATATCCTGAGCGTGCTATCCCAGGCCAATAGCCTGGAGATGCCGCCGCCTGGCCCCTATCAAACACCTGCCCATCAATCGGCTGGGGGTGCGGGCGTTCAATCGGCCAGTCTTTCCGAAAAAGAACGGGCAGATATTTATAAAAAATTACTCGAAAATATCGCTCATGACCCAATTGCGGTTGACGAATTGTGCCGCTGGTGTCATGTCTCTGCAGATATTGTGCACTCTTTTTTGCTGGAACTGGAGCTGGCAGGACAGGTTCAACGCCATTCTGGCGGGCGGGTTTCTCGCCTGATTTCAGAAGATTAGTATCTGAAATAATTAAATAAAGATTGTCACAGGCACATAGTTTGTAAAAAGGCATCAAGCGGTATGAAAGTTGTTGTTGTCGAATCACCGGCAAAAGCGAAAACCATCAATCAATATCTGGGCAGTGACTATAAAGTGCTGGCTTCCTATGGTCATGTTCGTGATTTGCCTTCCAAGGATGGCTCGGTTCAGACAGATAATAATTTTGAGATGAGCTGGCAGATGTCGGATCAGGGCAGCAAGCGGATGAAAGATATCACCGCTGCGCTGAAAGATGCAGATAAACTTATCCTTGCCACTGACCCGGACAGAGAGGGCGAGGCAATCAGCTGGCACGTAACCGAATTATTGAAACAGAACCGCAAGGCCAGCACCATTCCGGTCGAACGGGTGGTCTTTAATGAAATCACCAAAAGCGCGATTTTAAAGGCAATTGACGAGCCGCGTTCACTGGATATTGATCTGGTAGATGCGTATCTCGCACGCCGCGCTCTCGACCATCTTATCGGCTTTGGCATATCGCCTGTCTTATGGCGCAAATTGCCTGGCTCGCGCTCGGCCGGACGCGTACAATCTGTTGCACTTCGCCTGATATGCGAGAGAGAGGCAGAAATAGAAGCCTTTAGAGCACAGGAATATTGGTCGGTAGATACCCTGTTTCAGAATAGCAAAGAAGAGAGCCTTACCGCCCGTATTACCCATCTGGATGGCGAGAAGCTGAACAGGATGAGCCTGGCGAGCGAGGCGATAGCCACACAGACAGCCGAGCGCATCCGCAAGGCTGACTGGGCGGTATCCGATATTGAAACAAAAAGAGTGCGCCGCCGCCCTTCCCCGCCTTTTACCACCTCTACCTTGCAGCAGGAAGCCTCGCGCAAGCTGGGCTTTTCGGCCAGCCGCACAATGCAAATTGCCCAAAAGCTGTATGAGGGGATAAATATCGGGGCAGAAACAACCGGCCTGATTACCTATATGCGAACCGATGGCGTGCAGATGAGCATGGAAGCCATGGGACAATTGCGCAGCGCTATCGGCGCGACTTATGGTGATAAATTTGTCCCGGAAAAACCCCGCTTTTATAAATCCAAGGCAGCCAATGCCCAGGAAGCCCATGAAGCTATCCGTCCAACCAGTGCCACACGGCCGCCAGAAGATATGCGCCGTTTTCTGGATCATGACCAGTTCCGTTTGTATGATCTGATTTGGAAGCGCACCCTTGCCAGCCAGATGGCCGATGCCGAGCTGGATCAGACAGGGGTGGACATCTCTGCCAAAGCTGACCGGATTACCATGCGCGCTTCCGGCTCTGTGATTGTATTTCCAGGCTTTTTAAAAATTTACCGTGAAGGCTTTGATGAGGGTCAAAAAGACGGCGAGGAAAGTGAAGGCTTGTTGCCTGTCCTCGCGAAAGGTGAAAATCTGAGCGTTAATGATGTTCAGCCCGAACAGCATTTCACCCAGCCACCGCCCCGCTATACCGATGCCAGTCTGGTGAAAAAGATGGAAGAGTTGGGCATTGGCCGCCCTTCTACCTATGCCAGCATTATGCAGGTCATTGAAAAACGCGGCTATGTGGTAAAGGATAATAAGCGTTTTATCCCCGAACATCGCGGCAGGATTGTTTCCACTTTTCTGGAAAATTTCTTTAGCCGCTATGTGGAATATGATTTCACTGCCTCGCTGGAAAACCAGCTGGATGAGGTATCGGATGGCAAGCTGGATTGGCGGCTGTTATTACGTCAGTTCTGGACGCATTTTGCCAGCTCTACCGATGAGGCGATGAATTTATCTGTACCAGAGGTGATGGCCAAGCTGGATAATGAGCTGGAGCAATTATTTTTTACCCCCGATGAAGACGGCAATATCTCGCGCAGCTGTACCAAATGCAGCACTGGCAGGCTGGAGCTCAAGCTTGGGAAATTCGGCCCCTTTTTGGGATGTCATAATTATCCTGAATGTCGCTATACCAAGCAGATAACCTCTGTTGCCGATAATGATGATGATAATCAGGAGCTGGATGGCGATAAAATGCTGGGCATGGATAGCGCGTCCAGCCTGCCGGTCTTATTGCGAAAAGGCCCCTATGGCTTTTATGTCCAGCTAGGCGATACAGATCAGAAAAAGCCGAAACGTGCTTCTCTGCCAAAGGGGACAGCCATTGATAATGTCGAGCTGGAATATGCGCTTGGCCTGTTATCGCTGCCCCGCGATATTGGCCCCCATCCCGAAACAGGCGATATGATCCAGTCCGGGCTTGGCCGATATGGCCCCTATCTGAAATATCAGGGCAAATTTACCAGCCTGAAAGAAGGCGATGATGTCTTGAGCGTCGGGATTAACCGGGCGGTGGATTTACTGGCAGAGGCCAGCAAAAAATCTGGCCGGGTTCTGGGTATGCATCCCGATGGCGGCGAGGTAGAGGTCAAGGCCGGACGGTTTGGCCCCTATTTTGAACATAACAAGCTGCGCGCCCCTCTTGGCAAGTCGCTGTCTATCGAGGATGTAACACTGGAAGATGCGCTGCCTGTTTTGGCTGCAAAGGCCGCCGCCCCGAAAAAGGCAGGCAAGAAAACAGCGGCCAAAAAAGCGAAGGCAAAAAAAGCCGCCCCTAAAAAAACAGCCCCGAAAAAAAAATCAGCGGCTAAAAAAGCCGTTGGCAGTTGATATAGAGAACGTTAAAACCCCGGATGATGACAACGCAAAAAACAATAGAAAAAAGTAGAATATACCTCGAAAATCAGGATAATTTGCGTGTCAAAATCTGAAAATCAGTTGCCAGATGATGCGGTGCTTTTGGCCTATATTGAGGCCAGTGAAAAGCCCCCGAAGCTGCGCGATATTGCCCGTCATTTCCAGCTTGCCCCGGCACAAAGACCTGCTTTGCGGGCCCGGCTTCATGAACTGGCTACCCGTCAGACAACAGAGCTTTCCAAAGAAACAAAACAGGCTGACCTGCCGGAAATTGTCTTTATCGACATTATTGACATTGATACAGACGGGGTCGGCATTGGCGTTATCGCTGGCCAGACAGCAGAAGACCAGCCGCGTATTGAAATATTGCCGGATAATAAAAACCGCCGCGCCCTGAAACGGGGCAGTCGGTGTCTGGCACGGGTGAAACCAGGTAAAAATGGCCTGCGTGGTACGGTGATGCGGATTCTGCCAAAACAGAAAAGCCGCATATTTGGCCGTATCTTTCGCAATACCCAGCACCAGAAATGGATGATAGAGCCAGCCGATAAGGGCGGGCGCAGACCCGTACCGCTTCTGGCTTCGGAACATTCACCACAAGAGGATGTGATAATAGAGGCCGAGATTATCAAGGACAGGCGTGGCCAGCCCGCAGCCCGCATTTTGCGTATTCTGGGCACAGCAGATAGCACCGAAAGCCTGACCGCCCTGGCGATTGCAGAATTTGACCTGCCCCATCATTTTTCGGATACCATGCTGGCACAGGCCAATCAGGCCAGCTTGCCAGAGATAGAAAACCGCACCGATATTCGCCATATACCGCTGATAACCATTGATGGCGAGGATGCCAAGGATTTTGACGATGCGGTTTTTGCCGAGCCGGATGAAAATGGCGGCTGGCGGCTGATAGTGGCCATCGCCGATGTCGCCTATTATGTCGCCGAAAACAGCGCCCTGGATAAAGAGGCACGGCTGCGCGGTAATTCGGTTTATCTGCCGGGTACGGTTATTCCAATGCTGCCAGAAGCCTTGTCAAACGGTTTATGTTCCCTGCGCCCGAATGAAGATAGAGCCTGTCTGGCAGTAGAGATATTTATCGATGCACAGGGAAAGAAAATTCGCCACCAATTTTTGCGCGGCTTGATGTGTTCTGTCGCCCGGCTGACCTATACTCAGGTACAACAGGTCATGGATGGGCAGATAGAAGAAGAGGATTTAACCCTGCCAGCTGGCACGCTGCATCATCTAAACGCGGTTTTTATGATTTTGAAGAAGGCGCGCGACAGGCGCGGGGCCCTGAACCTTGATCTGGCAGAAAAGCGGATTGTGATGAATGCGGATAATCAGCCAGCCGAGATTAGTTTGCGCCGGCAAATCCCGGCCAATCAGCTGATCGAGGAAATGATGATTTTAGCCAATATCTGCGCGGCAGAAACGCTGGAAGCTGGCCGCCATTTATGTGTGTTTCGCGTCCATGACCAGCCTGACCCTGAAAAAATGGATCATTTGCGCGAGCTGGCAGAGGCATTGGATATCCCCTTTGCCAAAGGACAGCTTATCACCCCCAAACGCTTTAATCAGGTAATAGAGGCGGCCGCCAACACCCCCAGCAAAGAGGCGGTAAATGATGCGATATTGCGCTGTCAGGCACGGGCTGTCTATAGCCTGGATAATGCAGGTCATTACGGGCTGGGTCTGACGCGCTATGCCCATTTCACCTCGCCTATACGCCGATATGCCGATTTGCTGGTGCATCGCCGCTTGATAGCCGCTTGCAGGCTTGGCAGCGAGCCTGTCATTCTGGAACGCGAGGCGGTAGAAGAGATTTGCAGCCATATATCCGAGACAGAACAAACCGCAGCAAAGGCCGAAAGACGCACCACCGCCCGGCTGTCTGCTGTGCTGATGCAAGCCCATATTGACGAGCTTTTAGAGGCAACCATCACCGGGGTAACCCATGCAGGATTGTTTGCCACAATAAAGGGCGGGCTGGCAGAGGGCTTTATTCACCGCGCCTCGCTGCCCGATGATTATTACGAGACAGATGAGAAGCAATTATCGCTTACCGGTATGTATTCCGGCTGGCGTTTTAGTGTGGGCGAGACGATAACCTGCCGGCTGACCGCTGCCAGCCCGGCCAGCGGGGATATCAGCTTGCGCTGGCATTCAGGCGGCACCCAGCATACCCCCCTTACCAGCCGTAAAAGAAAAAAAGGTCGACCAGCACGGGGAAAATCGGGAAAAGCCGGACGCCGACGCTAAACATCATGCAGTTCTTCTTGACAAGTGCCGGATATTCGCGCATAAGGCGGTGATATTTAAAGACCAATTTTTGTTTTGGAGCCTTTTCGATGGCCAAGCCAGCAACCCTGCAGATTAAACTTGTTAGCACCGCGGATACCGGTTTTTACTATGTGACCAAGAAAAACCCTCGCACCAAGCCGGAAAAGCTTGAGCTGAAAAAATATGATCCGAAAGCACGTAAACATGTGCTGTTTCGTGAAGCAAAAATCAAGTAACCTGTCCGCTTTGACCAGATTACTTGCGCCGAAATTTACATGATATGAAATGTGCTATACGGCTGACAAAGAACATTTGTGATATCGCCGTCATTTCTGATGATGGCGATTTTGCATTTGCGGGGTGTTTTTTTCTGCCGGAAAGCTATGCAGAATTTTTACCCCTTTTGTGTCAGGAAATATCCAAAGCTGATCCATCGGGGCACATTCATACCATTGGCGTCAGCCTCGCAGCCAATTTCTCTCCGGCTAGCGGACAAATAGATTGCCCGGCTTTTCCGCTGTTACACGGGCAAAGGCTGAAAGCAGATTTACAAGCTGCCCTGAACCGCAAAATTCTTATCGCCAACCCTGCTCAGATGCTGGCCAATTATGCCTATCGCAAACGCGAATATTCCAACGCGCACCAGATTTTCAGCCTTTATCTGGATGACGAGGTACTTTCTGGCCAGATGGTGCATGGAAAGCTGTTATTCGGGGCAAACGGGCTGGCCGGCAATTGGGGGCATATCGCCCTGCCCTGGCCAGTGGATTTTGAGCTGGAAGCCAGAGAATGCGGATGCGGGCGTTCAGGGTGTCTGGGCGCTTTTGTCAGCCGTGCGGCCTTGACACAGGAATATCATTTATTGACCGAAAAAACAGTGGCGGCAGAAGAGATTTTTAGTCAGTCTGCCAAGGGGGATATTATCGCAGAATCAGCGGTTCAGATTTTTGAAGACAGGCTGGCAAGAGGGCTGGCGATGGTCATTAATCTGTGCGACCCGGATATTATCCTGTTAAGCGGGCGGATGAGCCATTATGACCGGCTTTTAGTCAATATTCCGCGTAAATGGCCTGGCTATATCGCTGGCCGTATTCCAGAGACCAGGCTGATAGCCCCTTTTCCATCAGAAGAAGACGTAAAAAAAGCCTGTCTGTTCGGGGCAGCTATGCTGGCGGAATAAAATTCAGGAACATTCCGGCCGGCCAAGTGGCGTAATCTTGGTCAAGGTCGCATCAATCGCAAAATCCCCGTAATCCACCTCGTAATAGGCCACCACCCCATTGGGTTGCAAATGGAAAGTAATCTCGTATTCCGGGACAGGCTCAACACTTGACGGGTCAAAATAGGCAATATTGACAGGATAGTAATTACTATTCGCCAACGCCCCCAAAACACGGCTATTAGTGACTTTCTGGCGGCTGCCGATAACCGTGCTGGTGCGCTTTATCGCTCTATCCGGCTCTGCCCCGAAAAAGATATTTGCGGTAAAGATTTTTTCCCCTTTTTCAGCGCGGGATAATACCTCTTTTGTATGGGCAATAGGGAAATAGACCTTGTCAGGCAAGCGTAAAGCCACATCCGGCTGCATCGAAAAATAGGCCTCGCCTGTTTTGCCAGAGGGAGGCAAGCTCGCAAAGCCATTAAATTGTTTTTCCTCTTCAAAGGTAGAACGCTCATCCACCTCAAAAGAATAAAGCTGGCCAGACAGCTCCTCCCAGGATTCAAAATGCGAGGCAAGGATAGCACTATCCCCCGTATCATAGCCAAATTCCAGCAGGTAATCTTCAGAAGATATCCAGCCCTCGCAATCTTTACGCAAAATAAAATTGGTTTTGCCAACAATAGAAGTCATTTGTGCTTCGGTGCTTGCTGATAACAGGCTCATCTCGTAAGTGGCTTCATGGGCGGCCAGATCAATGGCCAGATCAATAGCCTGGCCAGGCACAGAAAATAACGCAATGCCTAAACTTGTATGAAGGGCGAGGATGTTTTTGAAATTTACGCGCATTATTCCAGAAGTTCCTGTTTTTTTACGATACGGCTTATTTATTCTGCACAGATAGGTTAATCCGACCTATATTTGATATAGACCTGTCCTTAATTATTGATAGAATAGTCAAGTTTTACCTCGCGCCAAGCCCTTTAAACATAGTATATGATTACAAATATGTATCCTTGC
>JAURQT010000074.1 GCA_030835985.1 Alphaproteobacteria bacterium | reverse complement strand
GGCTGGTCAGCCCGCAAAACCCGCTTAAACCTGCTGATGGCATGGCTGATTTTGATAGCCGTCTATCTTCGGGGCGGCAAATGGCAGAACCCTTTATCTGGCTAAAATGCCTGGATTTAGAAGAAAAGCTGGGATTGGGGACAAGCTATGCCAGCCTTAGCCGGCTGCAAAAAATATGTCCAAAGGCCAGCTTAATCTGGATAATGGGTGCCGATAATCTGATGCAATTTCCGCACTGGTATCGCGCCGGCGATATCGCCAGATTGCTGCCTGTTCTGGTAATGAACAGGCCGGGCTATGGCTGGTCTGCGCTGGCCAGTAAGGGGGCGGCAATGCTGGGTCGGCATAATCGCTGCCAGCCAGCGTCTCTGGCAAGAGGCATCAAAAAAACCGGGAAATGGAGAGGAAAAAACAATGGAGTTTTCATCACCAGACCCGAAATCCGCTTTCCGCAACCATCTTGCGCGGGGCTAAACGCCATCTGACTTGCCCAGAGGGGCGTAACGCGCTAATCTATAGGTATAAGTGGAAGACATGACCGTTTTTGACCGGCAGCATATAAGGAGACAGACCATCAGCGACGCGTTAGCAGGATTGACCCCTGAACAGGTCAGAGATCTCGTGCGGCAATCGCTTGACGATGATAAAGGGACGGATATTGTAACAATCCCCCTTGCCGGAAAATCCACCATTGCAGATTATATGGTCATTGCGACCGGCGCGTCCAACCGCCAGGTCGCGGCAATGGCCGATCATATCGAGTTTAAACTGAAACAGGCTGGCATTGCCATTATGGGCAAGGAAGGCACACAACAGGCAGACTGGGTATTGCTGGATACCGCAGAGGTAATTGTCCATATTTTCCGCCCGGAGGTAAGAGAGTTCTATGCGCTGGAACGGATGTGGACACAATCTTCTTCCCAGGATGAAGTTGTGCATGTCAGCTAACCTTGCCGGCCGATTAACCTTCCGGCTATGAAACTGGATATTCTGGCGATTGGCCGGGCAAAACCCTCTCCTGAAAGCGAACTGGTCAAAAGCTGGCTCTCGCGCCTGGCACATGGCGGGGCGCTTCATGCTTTTGAATCAAGCCTGCCATCGGGGCAAAAACGCCAGGCGGACGAATCGGGTAAAATTGCAGAATGGCTGGACAAACACGCCCCGTCCCATCATCGGCTGGTCTGTCTTGACCCGCAAGGCAAGGATACTTCGTCTGAAGCGCTGGCCGAGCTGATCCGCCAATGGCGCGATGAGGGGGTGATGCACTGTTTTTTTGCGATTGGCGGGGCAGATGGCCATCACCCCGATCTGCGCCGCCGGGCTGACAGGCTTATCGCCTTTGGCCAGGCGACATGGCCGCATATGCTGTGCCGTGCCATGCTGGCAGAACAGCTTTATCGCGCCGAGATGATTTTAAAAAACCACCCCTATCATCGCGGCAATTAACGCAGCGCTTTTAAAAAAGCTGGCCTGCTTGCCCCGTGACACGGGCAAAGCTATAACGATAGGATATTTACCCCCCTTTTCCCATTGGTAAAAATTTAAAGGCAGCAAAATAAATGGCAAACCGTAAACCTGTTGTCCTATGCATCATGGATGGCTGGGGATTATCAGATGATAGCAAATATAATGCGGTTAAAAAGGCACATACCCCTGTCTTTGACCGCCTGATGACAGAGCGCCCCCATAGCCGTCTGGCCGCATCGGAAATGGCCGTTGGCTTGCCAGAGGGGCAGCCCGGCAATTCCGAGGTCGGGCATATGACCATCGGGGCGGGCCGCGTTATCCTGCAAGATTTACCGCGCCTCTCGCACGCCTGTGCTTCGGGCGAGCTGGCCGAAATGCCGGCATTGGAAAAATTTGCCCGGCAGATGACCCGGACAGGCGGGCGCGCCCATTTAGTCGGGCTGACTTCCAAAGGGGGGGTACATAGCCATAGTGACCATATCCGGGCATTGGCCGTTGCATTGCGTGCCCGGCAGATACCTGTAACCCTCCATATTCTGACAGATGGGCGCGATACATTGCCAAAAGATGCGAAAACCAGCTTGCCAGAATTTTTGGACAGCTTGCCAACGGGCTGCCAAATTGCCAGCCTTTCCGGCCGCTATTTTGCCATGGATAGGGATAATCGCCGCGAGCGCACACGCGCGTTTTTGGATGTGCTGATGGCCGGACAGGCAGATTATCACGCCCCGGATGCGCTATCCGCACTGGAGGCGGGATATCAGCGCGGCAAAACAGATGAATTTATCGAGCCTGTCTGCCTTGCCGGATATGACGGGATGCAGGAAGGGGACGGAATTTTATTTGCCAATTTTCGTGTTGATAGGGTGCGCCAAATTGCCTATGGCCTTACCACGCCGCAACAGGCAGGCTATGAGCTGCCAGCCGCAGCAAAAATATCTCTGCCCTTTGACGGGCCGATATTATCGCTTACCCCCATCGCAGCAGACCTGCAAAACGCTATCCCGGCATTACTGCCCCCGCCTGACCTCAGCCAGGGGCTGGGAGAGGTGGTGTCCGCATATGGGCTGAAACAGCTTCGCCTTGCCGAGACAGAAAAATATCCGCATGTCACCTTCTTTTTTAATGGCGGACGCGATGCGCCCTTTGCCTGTGAAGAGCGGCAACTGGTTGATTCGCCGAAGGTCGCAACCTATGACCAGCAACCTGAAATGTCGGCAAGGGACGTATGTGACAAGGCAGAAAACGCTATCCGGACGGCCAGCCATGATCTGATCATTATCAATTTTGCCAATCCCGATATGGTCGGCCATACAGGTGACCTGGCCGCTGCTATCCAGGCGGTGGAAATGGTTGACAGGGCGGTTGGCATTCTGGAAGAGGCGATTAAACAGGTGGGCGGCAGTATGCTGGTCACCGCTGATCACGGCAATTGCGAGGTGATGTGGGATGTGCAGGCAGGATGTGCGCACACCGCCCATACCACCAATTTAGTGCCCTGTATCCTGATAGATGGCTATCCCCGGCCATCCCCGGTCAGCCTGGCAGATGGCAGTTTGGCGGATCTGGCACCGACCTTGCTAGATTTAATGAATATTGAAAAACCCGAAGTGATGACAGGCCAGTCTCTTATCCGTATATCTGCTGATCCCAATGGGGATAAGAAGGCTTGATCTCGTTCCGTGACACTGACAGACTGGAAAATAGCCTGTTTGTCTCCTATATCAGATAAGGTAAAACTGCGAGGCACAAAGATGTTGTTCAAATCTGTTAAAAACGGGGCTATCGCCAGCCTTGCACTGATTACCGTGATTGTGGGCATTGCCACCTTTGGGGATATCAGAACAACCACCGCTCGCCCCGGGGACAGCGATGAGACCTATCGCCAGCTTACCCTGTTCGGGGATGTGTTCCAGCGTGTGCGCGCCGATTATGTGGAAAGTGTGACAGATAAGGATCTGATAGAGGCGGCGATTAACGGAATGCTGACCTCTCTTGATCCGCACTCTACCTATCTGCCAGATGATAATTTCAAAAAAGTCCAGCAGCAAACCTCTGGTAAATTTGGCGGGCTGGGCATCGAAGTAACAATGGAAAACGGGTTTTTAAAAGTTGTCTCGCCGATTGATGACACCCCTGCCTTTGCCGCTGGCCTGCAACCCGAAGATGTCATCCTGTCTGTTGATGATGAGAGCATTGTTGGCATTACCCTGTCCGAGGCGGTGGAAAAATTGCGCGGGCCTGTTGGCTCGCAAGTGCGTATTTCGGTACAAAGAGCAGAGGATGAGCCTTTTGAGGTAAGCATCATTCGCGATGAGATTAAAATTCGTTCGGTGCGCTCGCGCCTGTATGAGAATATCGGCTATGTGCGGATAACCACTTTTTCCGAACAAACCACGCCTGGCCTGAATAAGGCGATTAAGGATTTAAAAGAAGAATCCGGGAATAAGCTGACAGGGATTATTCTGGATTTACGCAATAATCCGGGCGGCCTGCTGTCAGAAGCTATCAAAGTTTCGGATGCGTTTTTAGAACGAGGCGAGATTGTCTCTACGCGCGGGCGCGAAAAAAACGATATCCAACACGCCTATGCCCGGCCAGGCGATATAACCGGCGGCTTGCCGGTTGTGGTGCTGATCAATTCCGGCTCTGCTTCGGCATCTGAAATTGTAGCCGGCGCACTAAAAGACCATCGCCGTGCCATTTTGATGGGGACACGCTCTTTTGGCAAAGGTTCGGTTCAGACCATTATGCCGATGCCGGGGCATGGGGCGATACGCCTGACCACTGCCCGCTATTATACCCCCTCTGGTGTGTCTATTCAGGCAAAAGGGATTGCCCCGGATATCGAGGTCGCCCTTGCCCGTATTGAAGAGCTGGAAAAGGGCCCGTTGCGTGAGGAAGATTTACGCGGCGCTCTGGATGGCCGTACCGGCAATACAGATGCCGGTAATTCCGATGCTGGCGAGACAGAAACCCAAGAAGATGCTGCTGAAAAAACGGCCGAAACAGACCCTTCCAAAATAGATTACCAGTTGGCGCGCGCCCTTGATTTGCTGCGCGGGCTGACCATTTTCAATAATCTGAATTTAAATAGCTGAAAGACTGTATATTAATGGCTGAGAGTGTGCGCCCCCTGGAATATTCAAAACGTCCCTATCGTCCTTGTGTTGGCATTATGCTGATCAATGATAAAGGGCATATTTTTGGTGGCCAGCGTATTGATAATCGGGCGGAAGCCTGGCAAATGCCGCAGGGCGGCATTGATGCAGGCGAGGATGTGGAAGCTGCCTGTTTTCGTGAAATGCGCGAGGAAATCGGCACAGATAAGGCAGATATTTTATCTATTCATCCGCAATGGCTGAAATATGATATTCCCTTGCCGCTGGCCGACAGGTTATGGGGAGGCAGCTATCGCGGGCAAAGCCAGAAATGGGTGGCCTTGCGCTATACTGGCAGGGATAGAGATATCAATATCGCCACCGAAGAGCCGGAATTTTTTAGCTGGCAATGGATGAGCCCGGCAGATTTAATTCAGCTGGCTGTCCCTTTTAAACGGCCGGTTTATGAAGATATCATGGCCCAGTTTGCCCAATATATAAAAGCCGGCTAAAAAGCCGGCTTTCACTTTAATCCTGGTAAAATTTAACGGTGTTCTAAAGTGCTTCGGACGCAGAGTTTAGAAAATCTGCTTCGGCTTCGCTGGCATTTGTCGACCGCTCTTTCAGCTCTTGTGAAGAGGTAGCAGAAAGGTCAACCGCCCGTTCTGCCAGAATGGTTACACCTTCAGGGGTAACATC
>JAURQT010000073.1 GCA_030835985.1 Alphaproteobacteria bacterium | reverse complement strand
TGTTCAATTTTTCCAGACGGATTGCGCGATACGATATAGGGCACGGTATGCGCCCCGCATTTATCGCCGACCAGCAGCGAATCACACTGGGTGAAATTACGCGCCCCTTCTGCCGGCTTATGCACTTCTACCAGTCCGCGATAGGTATTTTGCGATTTACCCGCCGAAATCCCTTTGGAAATGATAGTAGAGCGCGACCCCTGCCCAAGATGGATCATTTTTGTGCCAGTATCGGCTTGCTGTGCGCCATTTGTCACTGCAACCGAATAAAACTCGCCCACACTATCCTTGCCTTTCAGGATACAGGATGGGTATTTCCAAGTAATCGCAGAGCCTGTTTCTACCTGAGTCCAGGAAATTTTAGCCCTGTCGCCGCGGCAAATACCGCGCTTGGTCACAAAGTTATATATCCCGCCCTTGCCGGTTTCATCGCCGGGATACCAGTTCTGGACAGTGGAATATTTAATTTCGGCATCTTCCATCGCGACCAGCTCAACTACCGCGGCATGCAGCTGGTTTTCATCGCGTTGCGGGGCAGTACAACCTTCCAGATAGCTGACATACGAGCTATCTTCGGCAATGATCAATGTACGCTCAAACTGGCCAGTATTTTTCTCATTAATGCGGAAATAGGTCGATAGCTCCATTGGGCAGCGCACCCCTTTGGGGATGAAGACAAACGACCCATCGGTAAACACAGCCGAGTTTAATGCCGAGAAATAATTATCGGCAACCGGCACAACCGAGCCCATATATTTTTTAATCACGTCAGGATATTCGCGAATCGCCTCTGAAATAGAGCAAAAAATCACGCCTGATTTCGCCAGTTCCCCGCGAAAAGTTGTGGCAACAGATACAGAATCAAACACCGCATCCACCGCAACCCCTGCCAGCATTTTCTGCTCGTTCAGGGGGATTCCCAGCTTTTCATAAGTGGCCAGCAATTCCGGATCAACCTCATCCAGCGATTTTGGCCCCTCTGCCGATTTTGGCGCGGCATAATAATAGGCGTCCTGATAATCAATTTCCGGAATATTCAGCTTTGCCCAGTCCGGTGATGGCATTTTCAGCCAATGGCGATAGGCCTTTAGCCGCCATTCCAGCATCCATTCAGGCTCGTCCTTTTTTGCCGAAATAAAGGCGATGATATCCTCGTTCAGCCCTTTGGGGGCTTTTTCGGTTTCGATATCGGTTACAAAGCCGTATTTATAGGCGCCTGTGGCATCTTCTACAGCGGCGATTGTCTCAGTTGTGGCTACCATATCTTCTAGACCTCTGATGGAGATGAATGTTCAGTTGTTTCCAGCGATACGGGAAACAAATTCGATGGGTGAAACAGATCAGACAGGCTAACCCCGTCCAGAGCCGCGCGTATCGCCCCGTTAATGCGGTTCCAGCTACCGCTCATAAAACAGCCCTGCTGAACCGCACACGGGTCATCCGCCCCCTCAACACAGGCGGTTAGCGCAATCGGCCCCTCAATCGCTTCGATTACCTGGGCAATACTTATCGCCGTTGCGGGCATCGCCAGCTGGCAGCCGCCTTTTGTGCCGCGGCTGGTCACTACCAGATCTGCTGCACTGAGCGCTTTGATAATCTTGGCTACCGTCGCTTGTGTCAGCTGGGCATGATGGGCAATCTGGGCACTGGATAACAGCTCGCCCGGCCGGCCATGCAAAACCCCCAACACCAGAATAGCGTAATCTGTCATACGATTAAGGCGTAACATCTGCGCGTTTGCTCTCTAGCCTGTTGAAATTGCGAATGATTATCATAAACAAGACTATTTTAGTCCTGTTTAACTCTAGATGGGTCTATAGCAAAAATTTACAAGAGGATAAAGGCTGTTTCTGCCGCAGATAGGAAAAAGATTTTCTATGATGTAAAAAAACGGCGTATGTAACAAAGGCCCGGACAGGTTTTATTCCGCGCCCTGATTATTCCGCGCCCTAATTATAGGCTTCTGCGCGCAACTGATAGCGCCCTTCTTCAAACCCGTCAAACACATCATCAATATCGGGATGGTTGACCGGGCCATTTTCAATGTCGGACAACAGATTTTGTTGCGAGACATAGGCCGAATAATAGGTTTCCGAATTTTCTGCCAGCAGGTAATAAAAAGGCTGTTCGCGCTCGGGGCGGATATCCTCTGGAATAGCGGCATACCATTCCTCGGTATTATCAAATTCCGGATCGACATCCACAATCACACCGCGAAATGGATAAAGGCGATGCCGGACGACATCGCCAATGCAAAAAGCAGGTAATTTGTTTTTTGGTTTGCTCAAAGGGTTCATCAGATGGATATCTGTTCCTAGAACCGTTCTTTAACTTTGAGAACCTGCCGACCTTTATACATCCCTGTCTTCAGATCAATGTGATGCGGGCGATGCAATTCGCCTGTCACCTTGTCTTCAACATAGGCATCGGCGCTAATCGCATCATGGGCGCGGCGCATATCACGCTTTGATTTTGTCACTTTGCGCTTTGGAACAGCCATTTTCGTAACTTCCTTTAATCTGCACCTGCGCCTGTCTTTTTTCAAACAGGCCTATTCAGGTGACGCGAATATCCTTGGCATTTATCTGGCGGTTAGGCAAGGTTGGTGGAGCCAGACGGGATCGAACCGACGACCTCATGCTTGCAAAGCACGCGCTCTCCCAGCTGAGCTATGGCCCCGTAACCTGTACCTTTGTGATCGGCGTTTTTGCCAACCCCTTCAGAACAGAGGTGTTTATTCATTAATTGGGTCGTCAGGTCAAGCCTCTTTTGACCCGGCGGTGCAGTTTTTTTACTCTGCACACCCCAAAAAGGGCGTTTTAGGCCGCAGACAGGTTGCCCAGCGCTTCGATGACCGCCGGATGTACCAGCTTTCCATCCCGAACATTCAGCCCATTTGCCAGATGGCTATCCCTTTCCAGAGCCGCCATACCATAACCGGCCAGTGCCATCACAAAGGGCAAAGTCGCATTATTCAGCGCCGTTGACGAGGTAAGCGGCACAGCCCCCGGCATATTTGCCACGCAATAATGCACCACATCATCAATAATATAGGTAGGGTTTTCATGGGTGGTGGGCACAGAGGTTTCAAAACAGCCCCCCTGATCAATCGCCACATCAACAATGACCGAGCCTGGCTTCATTTCCTTTAGCTGGGCTCTAGACACCAGCTTGGGCGCACTTGCCCCGGGTATAAGCACCGCCCCGATAACCATATCCGCCTCGCGCACCGCTGCTGCCAGCCCTTCATGGGTAGAAAAACGGGTCGCAACAGATGCCCCGAAAATATCGGATAAAGCGCGCAAGCGCGGCAAAGAGCGATCAAATATAGTCACATCCGCCCCTAGCCCTACGGCCATTTTAGCAGCATTTGTGCCGACCACACCGCCGCCGATCACCACAATTTTAGCCGCTTCTGTTCCCGGCACGCCCGATACCAGCAAACCGCGCCCGCCATTCATCGCCTTTAAATGAGCCGCCCCTTCAATAACAGAAAGCCGGCCTGCCACCTCGGACATAGGGGCAAGCAAGGGCAATCCGCCCCCGGCATCGGTGATGGTCTCATAGGCAATGGCAGCGCAACCAGAGCGCATTAGCCCTTGTGTTTGGGCGGCATCGGCTGCCAGATGCAAATAGGTGAACAGGATTTGGTTGGCCGATAATTGCTCCCATTCCTGTTTTTGCGGCTCTTTTACTTTGACAATCATTTCGGCATCGCAAAACACCTGCTCGGCGGTTGGGCTGATAATCGCCCCGGCCGCCTGATAGGCATCATCGCCTGCGCCAATGCCAGCCCCTGCCCCTGATTGTACCATCATCTGATGGCCAGCTTTTACCAATTCAGCGACGGATGAAGGCACAAGCCCGACCCGAAATTCATTATTTTTGATTTCCTTTGGCAAACCGATAAGCATCTTTATTCTCCTTACAGAAAATCGCGAGCAAAAAATCGCGAGCAAAAAAAATCGCGCCATTTGGAGGATATCTCTCATCCTCGCCAAAACGCCCTGATTATTCTGATGTGAGAATACCTCTATTTACACAAAATTATTGCGCTTATTCATGCTTGTAATTACGATTTTTTACGGTATAATTTGACAAAGTTTATATTTGACAAAAATTTATTGCGTGAAACCATTAAAGGTAACAATATTATACAGGCATAATATTGCCGGAAATAATACTGCCGGGAATAATATTGCCGGGAATAATACTGATAAACATCTTGTCATGAAGGGGGTGTTATGGACAAAATCGACAGATCTATCCTGTCTATATTACAGGAAAATGCCCGTATTCCAAATGTAGAGCTGGCAGACCGTGTCGGCTTGTCAGCATCGGCCTGTCTGCGCCGGGTCTCGCAGCTGGAACAATCGGGTCTTATCACTGGCTATCATGCCAGATTAAGCCACGAGAAACTGGGACATTCAGTACTGGTTCTGGTGCATATCACCCTGCATGGCCAGTCAGCAGATATGCTGGCAGACTTTGAAAAGGCGGTGCGCAATGTGCCGCAGGTTCTGGCCTGTTTCCTGCTGGCCGGGGAAAGCGACTATTTGCTGCGGATAGCGGCACGTGATGTGACCGACTATGGCCGTATTCACAGCGAATATCTGTCTGCCCTGCCCCATGTCTTGCGGATGGAAAGCAATTTTGCCTTGCGCGAGGTGGTTAATCGCGGCCTTTCCGCTGAAGAGATATAGCCTGTTTTTTCATCCGGGATCAGGGCTGTTTCAGGGCGCTTGCATGGGCGCGGATATGTGCCAGCATCTCATCAAAAGGCTGCCAGTTATCTGTCTCTGCGATGGGCGCCCAGACCCCTTCCATCACCGATATTTCCATCGTTACCAGAGGCGCAGCTTTAATTTTAGCGATAGCCTCGGGGTTTTTTTGGCGGGCACGAAGTGTGGCAAGCTGCTCGCCAAGCTCTGCAAGGCCTCTATCCTGTTGCCAGAGCGCAGCAGTTGCCGCATCCGGGGCAAGCTGGCCGCCATACACATCTTTAAACAACTGATCCCAGCCAATCCCGCTTTGCCCGGCGGCCAGAAATAATTGCTGGGTAATGGCCATAGCTGTTTTATCCTTTGCCTCTACCCCCAGCCGCCAGCAGATAGCCCGGGCAATCTGTGTTTCTACCTCGGACCAGTAATCGCCCAGTGCTGCGCCCAGCGCCTCGGCATCTAAAATGGTCTGAAAGCAATCGGCAAGCCGGCAAAGCGCCCAAAGGGCGGCTTCTGGCTGGCGTCCATAGGCATAGCGTCTTTGCTGGTCAAAATAGGCCGCGGTAAATTCCGGCTGCATCGCTGGCAAAACCCGCCAGGGCCCATAGTCAAAACTCTCGCCTGTAATATTGAAATTATCGGTGTTTAAAACACCATGCACAAAGCCGGCTGCCATCCAGCCTGCTACCATCCGCGCTATTTTTGCCGCTAATTGCCCCAGAAAAGCCGGCACTAATTCTTTTAAATCTGCGCCCGCATCCAAATCCGGATAATAATATTTAATGGTATGGCGCAACAGGGTTTCCAGATTGTCCTGTTGCCGCAGATAGGCCAGCCTTTGAAAACTGCCAATACGGATATGTGAATGCAGCATCCTGGTCAGCACCGCCGAGCGGGTGGGCGAAGGCTCATCCTGGCGGTCAAGCTTTTCGCCTGTCTCTATCACGCAAAAAGTTTGGGAAGTCGGCACATTAAGCGCCGCCAGCATTTCGGTTGCCAATATTTCGCGCACCGCCCCTTTCAGGGTTAATCGGCCATCTGCTGTACGGGCATAGGGCGTGCGCCCCGACCCCTTCGTGCCTAAATCCAGAATCCGGCCGCCTGCCCCTTGCCGGCATTGGGCAAATAAAAACCCCCGCCCATCGCCAATATCCGGGTTATAAACACCGAATTGATGACCATGATAGCGCAAGGCAAGCGGCTCGGGGATATTATCTGCCAGCGGCTCAAAACGGGCAAAATGGCGGATAAAATCAGCATCCGAGAGGCCATCGAGGCCAATTTGTCTGGCCGCTATATCATTGCGATAGCGCAGAATGCTTTTCGGAAATTCAGCTGCCCGCACCGCATCATAAAAAGCCGGGCCAAGCGCAAGATGGATAGGGGCAGGATGATAGCGAGACATAGCGACCTGTTCTAAAAAAACCGGATAATCAACATCTTTGTCAAAAGCCGACCTTTTGGGCGTGAAAGGGACAGACAAATAAAATTTTTACTCCCTACTCTGTTAGGGAATATGGCGATGCCGTCAAGCCCTGATATAGGATAAAGGAGATATCAGATGGATGATTTAAGCTCTGTATTAAAGCCGATTGAGGTGGCAAATGGTCTGCCAAATGCCTGTTATATTGACCAGAATATGCACGCCAGAGAAGCAGATGCTATCTTTAGACAGGGCTGGGCGGCCATTGGATTCGGCTGTGATGTGCCAAAGCCGGGCTGTGTGTATCCTGTTGATATGCTGGGCATCCCGTTATTGGTTGTGCGTAACAGGCAAAATGAGGTGCATGTTTTTGAAAATGTCTGCCGCCATCGGGGCATGATTTTGGTTGAAGAGGCTGGCCAGCTTAACGGGCCTATCACTTGCCCCTATCATGCCTGGTCGTATGATTTGGACGGCGCGCTAAAAGCTACCCCGCATGTTGGCGGCCCCAACATTCATAACGACGAGACGGTGATCTGTGAAACCTTGTCCCTGAACCGGGTAAGATCGGTTATCTGGCGTGATGTGATTTTTGTTAATCTATCCGGCCTTGCCCCTGAATTTACAGATGTTGCGCGTCCCTTGCGCGAAAGATGGACAGAGTTTGAACAGCCCATCTTTAGTGGCGGAACAGATTCGATGTTTACCCTGGAGGTGGATTGCAACTGGAAACTGGCAGTGGAAAATTATTGCGAAGCCTATCACTTGCCCTTTATCCATCCCGGGCTGAACAGCTATTCGCGCCTGGAAGATCATTATAATATTCTGGATGACGAGATTTATGCCGGGCAAGGCTCTTATGTCTTTAAACCACAGCTGGATAAGGCAGGCAGAAGTTTTCCTGCCTTTGCTGGCTTGTCAACAAAATGGGATACCGCCGCTGAATATTGCGCCTTTTTCCCAAATGTGCTGTTTGGCGTGCATAAAGATCATTGCTATGCGATTTTGCTGATCCCCAACGGCCAGGCCAAAACCACTGAGCGGGTCAGCATCTATTATGCAGATGAAACAGCCCTAAGCCCTTCCTATGCAGAAATGCGCGCTACCAATACCCGCCTTTGGAAAGGCATATTTATTGAGGATATTGATGTGGTAGAGGGGATGCAGCGCGGCCGCAATGCCCCCTCTTATGATGGCGGAAAATTCTCGCCCAAGATGGATAACCCGACCCATCATTTTCACAAATGGGTCGCTGGCCAGATGCAAAACAGCTAACCCCTCACCGCCTTTCGCCTGCATCATACATTTTGCTTAACCGGCCAGAGAGCACATATTCATCGATGAAATCCCCCAGCCGGATAAATTCATCATAAAAACGTGTGCCTTTTGCCGCTTCCAGACCCTTGAAATTGGCAGACATATGACGCACCACCGATAAATCGGACAAGGGCGGGGAAACCACTACATTCAAATCTTTTAGATTATCACTGAGCATGGACATATCGCGCTGGGAAGGCGGAACCTTATTTGGCACAATGATAAGATGCGGCGAGAGCGTATCCAGACTTTCCTTTCGCTCGTCCATTTCCTGAACAAATTCGATGGTTGGCCGCAAATCTGCCCAGGACAGGGTAGTCGGGATAATAATACATTCAGACATCATCGCAATTTGCCATACATTGCCTGGCCAGCCTGCCCCTGTATCAACACGGGTCAGCGTATCGGGGTTGGCACGCATTCGGCGCAGAATACTGTCCAGCGTTACCAGACTAAGACCGTCAAAACGATCGGATACCGGGACATGGCGAATATTATCGCCCATTGCCATCGGCTCTAGCAGCTCAAAAGAGGTGCCTTGCCTGTCCGCATCGACCATCTGGACTTTCATTTTGCCCTTTTTGTTTTGGAAATAATCAAATAACAGCGTTGTCAGCGTACTTTTACCGACACCGCCCTTGATATTCCCGACAAAAATGGATTGACCCTGTTCCAATTTTATTTGCCTATTACGCTGCTGATTTGTCCAAAAGATGCTCTAGTGAAATATTCCATATTTTCCCTTATTAATCGACATAAAACAGCGCTTTATTACAAGGGTCGGAAAATAAAGAGCCGTTTCCTGCCTATTCCGGGCAGGAAAAATAGCCTCACGACAGGAAAATATTTGCCGATAATGGCTGATAGCGCCCCTCATCATCGCAATAGCCCACCATGAAATATCTGTTTAATGCCTGTTGCCGAGCGGTATTTTCACGCAAATAAATCAGGATAGTGCCACGCCAAAACCGCGGCTTGCCCGAATAGTGCCCTGATGCGGTCAGGATAGAAAATTGATCTGCCAGCTCGCCACATGGATTGCCGGTAACAGGCGATGGTGCGTTTCCGTGAAAAAGAGCCATAATAGGCGCGCTATCCCTTTCCGGGTAAAAGGGGTTTTTCAAGGTGGCAAAAATACCATTTTGGGCGATCAGCTCCTGAAAACAGGCCAATTCTGTGCGGACAGTATTTTTTGCACATGGCGCATTATCCGAAGGCGTGCTGATTTGTTTCAATAAATAGGCAGAACGCAACCATTGGGCTATCGCCTGGCCATTTTCTGTTACGGTCGAAATTTTTGTGTGATGCGACTTTTGGATGATATGGATCAGGCCGCCGCCAAAAAGGGCGATAAGGGTCAGCCCGATAAACAGAGCTTCCAGAAAACTTATAGCTGGCAGAAAACCTGCACCTGCCGATTTGGCAATAGCGCCAGGTAAATGCGTATTCTCTTTTTTTTGTCTCTTTTTGCCAGCCCTCATTTTCCCCTGAACCACATATTCCAATACACGTAAAACCAATGACGGGAAATTATCTCTCACCCGCCAGGGAAAACCGGCTATTTCAAGGCCGCAATAGCCTTTGCCTGATGATACAGATTGCGGGTTTCATCCACATAGACATCGCGGGTGACGTGCCCCTGTTTAAACAGGTCGCGCAATTTAATCATCTCGCGTTCAATTAATTGCAAATTATCTTCAATGGTCAGACCTTCTGCGCTTGGGAATATCTCTTTCTTGCGCTGCGTATTCTGGCGCTCCCCGCGTTTGAATATCATAAAATCATCTGTTTGTGCCGGCGCATCGCTCTCGTCAACCGCCAGGCTATCGCCGGCTGCCATGCTGGCAGAAACAGGCATATCCAGGTCTGTTTCCATCTGTATGTGAGAGGCTGTAGCCGGCAATTCTGCCGTTGTTTTGGTTTCTTTGCGCCCTATGAGCGCAATGACCAGCATCAGCAATAAAATACATAATAGGGCCGCTGATAATCCTGCTATCAGCATCGCTTGCGGGTCGCCGGATTGCGCACCGTTCAGGATGTCCATCAAAATGTCATTCATTCGCGTATTGCCCATATTTATGCCAGCGATTTCATCTCAGACCGGCTGCTTGTAAAAGCATAGCTCTTTTATATTCTTATAGCAAAAAATCGGGTAAATTGAACCTGACGATTGAGCAAAGCTGTTAATTTTTGCTGGACGCCCAACTTTCAAGGCGGCAAAACTGGATGATATACCAAAACTGGATGATATAAAGGCCTGTCTTGTTTGTTAAACAGCTCGTCAGCGGCACTAAAAAGCCCATCAATGGAGGGGGATATGACAGATACATACCCACAACAAACCGTTTCCTTTACCCGTATGGAAGCTGGCACAAAAGCAGATTATGCGCTGCTTGACAGGCTGGAAAAAGCCTATATCAGCGCCCTGCCCCAACGCATTTTATCGGCACTGGAAAATTTAAGCGACAGCCTTGGCGGCTATCAGGTCACGCGCCTGGAACATTCCTTGCAAACCGCCACACGGGCAGAAGAAGATGGCGCAGATATCGAGCTGATTGTCGCAGCCCTTATCCATGATATTGGCGATGATTTGGCCCCGGAAAACCATTCCCAAATGGCCGCAGCGATTATCCGCCCCTATGTTCGCGCCGAAGTCACCTGGATATTAGAGCATCACGGCATTTTCCAGATGGTGTATTATGCGGACAAGCTGGGTTTGAACAAGGATGAGCGCGAACGCTATCGCGGCCATAAATGGTTTGATAGTGCCGAGCGATTTTGCGGGGCATGGGATCAGGCCTCGTTTGACCCGGCCTATGCCAGCAAACCTCTTTCCTATTTTGCGCCAATGGTCGAGGAAATATTCAGCCGCCCTGCTTTCAGCCCGGCCATTATCGGCGAGACAGATAGCCGGGCAGGATAATTTTTTTGATGTTTAACCGGATCAGCCAAAAGCTGTTTGAAGCCTCTATCAGCCATGCCTATACCCGGCGTTTCAAAGAAAAAGGCGCAGCAGCCGAAGGTGTTTTCTGGGCATCCAGACTAAGCCAGACAGCCCGGTTCGACCATATTCTCAGCCAGATTATAGCACAGGATGCCAGCCAAAACATCCAGCTGGCCGATATTGGGTGCGGTTATGGGGCAATGTGGGAATTTATCCAGAAAACCCCGCGCTTTCAGAATTTTATCTATTCAGGATATGACATTAATGCTGCTATGATCGGCCATTGCACCCGCCATTTTAGCGATGGCAAACAGCGCTTTCATATCGGGCGCAAGCCGCACCGGAAAACAGATTATGCGGTCTTTGTGGGGACGTTTAATCTATGTCATACCGATGATTATGATTTATGGCAGGATTATATTTTGCGCCAGCTTTCCTATAGCTGGCGTGAGGCTCGAAAAGGGATGGCCATTAATATCACCAGCCTTGCCAACCCCGGAATACAAAACCAGATTTTCTATATAGAGCCGGAAAAATTCAAAACCCGCCTGGAACGCGAATTTGGCCGTACCCGCGCCAGTGCCACACGCTATGTCGATAATGATGCCAGCTTTATTATTCGAAAATAGCTAAATTTCAATGCGCCCCATCGCGGTGACCGCCAGCTTTCGTATCAGATGTGCGCGGCGCGCGCCGGCCAAAGGGCGCAAGGGGGCGGGGCGGGTAATCAGGCTGTCAAACCCGTCAGAGAGGATGATGCCGCATTGTTCGACATCCGGCAAAATCTCCATCGGAAAATCTTCTGCCACAGCAAAATAAAAATAATCAGCGAATTCAATATATTCTGGCCATTTTTTGTCACTCAGAAAATCCTGACGCGAGGATTTAACTTCAATAATCGAAATTTTTTGCCTCGGCCCAAGGGCGATTAAATCAGCCCGGCGATTATTTTTCAGCGTAAATTCCTTCAAGACCGCCTCACCTGCATCGATGAATAATTTTGCGGTGGCGCGTGTGATTTTTTCTGCAACAATCTTTTCTGGCACAATCTTTTCTGGCACAATCTTCTCTGGCACAATCTTCTCTGGCACAATTTTTTTATCTGGCATCTGGCAAAAACTCCCCACGATGCGGTTTAATTCTTTGGCAAGCCGCCGGATTACGCTACGCTTATATCAGCGTCAATTCTATAACAGAAAGTGTAATTTACCATGACCTTTTCACTGATCGCCCGCGAGCCGGAAACAGGCCATCTGGGTATCGCGGTCGCCAGCCGTTTTTTTGCGGTTGGGGCGGTGATACCCTTTATCACCCCGGCCGGCGCCATTGCCACACAAGCGCTAGTCAATCCGCTTTGGGGGATAGAAGGCAACAAGCTGCTGGCCAGCGGCGCGCGCCCGCAAGCTGTATTATCCCAATTACAGGACAGGGATGAAGGCCATCGCCAAAGACAGGTTCATGTGATGGCAAAAGATGGCACAAATGCGGCCTATACAGGGGCAGAATGCATTGAATGGGCTGGCCATAAAGCAGAAGATAATCTGTCGGTTGCCGGCAATATGCTGGCAGGCCCGCAAGTGCTGGAGGCAATGCTGGCCAGCTATCACGATAATGCCGATAAGGATTTTGCCGAGCGCATACTCTGTGCAATGGAAGCAGCAGAGGCGGCAGGCGGCGATAAAAGAGGGCGGCAATCTGCCAGCCTGACCATTCATCGCGGCGAGGATTTCCCCTGGATTGACCTGCGCTGTGATGACCATGCTGACCCCCTGATAGAAATCAGGCGATTGCTGGATGTGGCATCAGAACGCTATCTGCATTTCACCGAAATGATGGGCAGCAGTGCCAGATTTAGCGGCCATGCAGACAGGTCAAAAATTGATGCGGCAATTGCGGCAGCGGCAAAAAAACGCGAAGCAGAGAACAAGCCTCCTGCCTCGCAGGCCTATGATCGGCCACAAAATTAGGCTGTTTGCTCAGCCTATGGCAGGCGCAAAAGCTCGGCATTTGCACCGAAATCCTCCATCAGCCCCTCCAGCGGGTTTCCCCTTGCCTCAAAGACAGGCACAAAACCTGACTCTGCCCGATTTTCAGGCAACAGGGACGTGCTGGCCAGTTCAGACAGGCCGAAATGGCGATCAATTTCCGCCAGAATATCGCTGAATTCAGGGGCTGGCCCCAGCCTTTGGCGTGCCTGAGAGATAATCTCCTGTGCTTTTAGCCATTGCTCGTCCTCTATCGCCAGACGCGCGGTGCGAAGCACGGGCGCATACAGATTAACCGGCAATACATCGCTTTCCCCTTTTTCCTCTGCTGCATTCGGGGCGCTCTCCGGGGCGCTCTCCGGGGCCGGGCTTGCCTCTTCCTGGCTATCAGAGCCAGGGTCAGGTGCGGCGGCCGGATCTGGCTCTATTACCGGTTCAGGCGGGTCATAACAACAGGCCAGAGCCGGTTTATGCCCGATAATTGAGCCGTCCATACCGATAATGGCGACAAAAAGAGTGGCCAGAACAAGGCCGACCCAGATCCGGCCAGAAATTATCCGGCCAGAACGGCTCTTAGCAGCCATCATAAATCGCCATTTCATGTTTTTGATCACGCATCGGCCTGCTTTCATCCGGCATTGCTGGTTTCCTATCCTGACGTTAAACGACCAAATAGGCAAAAACTTAAAAGACCCGATCTGTGATAAACTTTGCGCGCCAAAGGCTGGCCGCCAAACATAGATTTCGTGAAACCTAATTTAGATTATTCATCTATCGGCCGAAGAATGGTAGCCTGATAAAAAAGCCCTTGCGGTGCGGGAAAATATTATGCGCGATGAAGATAAAAAAACAGGTCAAAAATTACCGCTTGAAAAAGATAAGCGGGCAGAGCAAATAAAGGCATTAATGGATAAAGACGCCCACCAGCTGGAAGATAAGATTGCCAATTTGCGCGCTGTCCATCATCTGGATAAGGGGCGGGTTCAATCTGCCCTCAGCCAATGGATGAAACCAAAATAACCCAAACGCCTCATTTAAGGGCAATAATGAGACATAAAGAAAAGTGACCATGCGAGCTATTCGGTATTTTGCAATATTTTTATGGGCGATGATATGGCCTGTCACAGCCCAGGCGATTACGCTGGAAACTTACGCAGAAAAACCCGATGGCTATATCCTGTTTATCCGTCATGCCCTCGCCCCTGGCACAGGCGATCCGCCGCATTTCAGCCTGGAGGATTGCCAGACCCAGCGCAACCTTAACCAGCAAGGCCTGGATCAGGCCAGAAAGCTGGGCGCACAGCTATCAAAAGCAGGGCTGAATATCGCAGATATTTTCACTAGCCAATGGTGCAGATGCAAAGATACAGCACGCGCGCTGGCGCTGGGAGAGGTTATTGAAGAGCCGGGCTTAAATTCCTTTTATCAGGATATTGTGCCGAAAAAAGAAACGCTTGCCCGCCTGCAGCAAAAACTCGGCCAGATAGATGAGAGCAAGGGCATTACCATCATGGTGACCCATTTTGTGACCATTTCCGCGATTACCGGGATAGGCGTATCCAGTGGCGGTATGGTCAGCTATAACCCGAAAACAAGGCAAGCCATGCCAATAGAAGGAAGGTAATATGCGTCTTACCGCCAAAATATGTTTTACGCTTTTGCTGATAGCCGGGCTGGTATTTGGCCTGATGAAGCTTTATCCTTATTTGCGGCCAAACAATACCGCCTTTGCCCCGCATACCCCTTCACAGACGGTTTTACCGCGCCTGAAAGGCATTTTTCAAGGGCTGGGAAGCGGTTTTTCAAAATAGGCAAAAAACGCTTTTTTTGCCAAAGATATATTTATAAAGAGACATATCCATGCTGGGCAAAGCCATATTTCTGATTATTCTAGCGATGCTGATATGGGCTGGATATATCAAACTCGCCAGAAAATTGGGCGTGCCAGGCCGGAAAAAGACCGCTGCTGCCCCGTCTGAACAAAAACCGATTTTGACCAAATTCAACCTTATAATTGCCGGGTTAATCGCGGTCTATCTGATGTGGGGGCTTGTCCAGATTTTAGGCTAGTATCTCTAGACTTTGTAATTTATACCCCTGTAATTTGTAGCCCTTATAATTTTTAGCCCTTATAATTTTTAGCCCTTATAATTTTTAGCCCTTATAATTTTTCAAGGCTTCTTCCAGATCATCCAGCTCGTCACACCCCAGCCAGCAAATCTTTTTCAACCGCTCATAATTGGCCTCGGCAGACGCTTTATCCTTTAGCATCAAAAACAGCTCGCCCTGATATTCCAGCGCGCCCTTATGTTTGGGATCAAGCTGCAAGGCCTGTTCATAATGATAGCCTGCCTTGTCCAGCTGGCCGGTTTTTCGATAGGCAAAGCCCAGCAGATTTTGTACGTCCGCATCGTCCCTCGCCTTTGCCTCAATGTCATGCAAGCCAGGAATTGCTTTTGCAAATTGCCCCTCTTTTATCAGCTTGACGGCGGCATCATATCCAGCCGGTTTTGACGGGGTCGCACTATAGGAGCTGCTGCCTGCCGCATGGGCGAGAAAAGGCATAGATGCCAGCAATAAAGAGAGGATAAAAACACCTGCCAGATAAAATTTTCTAAATGAAATCAGGTTAAAAACCATCTTGCCGCTCCTTATACATTATTCCGGGTAAATATCCCGGATAAATATTCTGGCTTTAAAAGACAACAGGCGTTGTCTTGCATATCTATACGCCCCCGGATGATAGATGGATGCCTGTCCTGTTTTCTATGGGGTTTGACAGCCAGCCCTGCTGCTATAGAGTAGTGACAGCATTAAAATCAGACAGGCAGGAGACGAAAAAAAATGTCAGATAATGAACAGCATCAGGGGGGGTGTGCCTGCGGGAACGTGCGCTATCAGACCATAGGCCAGCCAGAGGTTCATGCGGTGTGCCATTGCCGCTATTGCCAGCTTCGCACAGGCTCGGCCTTTGGGGTGGGGGCATATTTTCCAAATGACAAGGTCAGCCTGCTGTCAGGCGATTTAAGCCATCATCGCTATCAAACGCAATCCGGGAATAATGTGACGACCAGCTTTTGTTCTGCGTGCGGTACGACTACCCATTGGCAGATCGAATCCGAATTTCTGGATGGCAAAACCGCGATTGCGGTTGGCACGTTTGACCCGCCTTCTTTCTGGTTTGACATTAACCGCGAGATTTTCTTGCGCACCAAAGCCCCCTTTGTCGAAATTGATGCCGAAAACAAGTTTGAAACCTCTGGCACATATAAACCAGTAAAAGAGGATGAGGACAGGCAAAATCCTGCCTAAAAAAGCTGAGGCCAAATAAATACAAGCTCAAACAAAGCCGGGATCAAATAAAGCTGGGATCAAATACAGCCGGGGTCGCATAATGAAAAAAAGAGCCCGGCTACTTAACCGGGTTCATTTTCATTCCACCAACCGCCTGTTCCACCGGCATCAGCTCTATGGTGGAAATATTGACATGGGCGGGCGCATCCAGTGCGAACAGAACCGCTTCTGCCACATCTTCGGGGCGCAGTTCTGTAATGCCGGACTGGCTAAGGGCGTTCATACGTTCAGCATTGCCGCTGGCCGCCTGAAAAAAGCTGGTGGAAACACGCCCGGGGCATATTTCGGTTACCCGGATAGGTGTGCCGCTCAACTCGGCACGTAAATTCTGGCTAAACAGGTGGACAGCCGATTTTGTTGCCCCGTAAAGTGCCGAATACAGCGTATGCAGCCCCGCAATAGAGCCAATATTCACAATATGCCCCCTGCCTTGTGCCCGCATCTCTTCCATCACGGCCGCGCTCAGCTTTATCGGGGTCGTAACATTAATATCCACTGCTTCCTGGATCAGGTGCAGGGGTAAATTATCCAGCCCGTCAATGCCATGCCCGACCCCGGCATTATTCACTAAAATATCAGGGGCAAATTTCTGTATTTCTGGCAAAACCGCCTCACTATCGCGAATATCGGCTGCCAGCGTTGCGATATCGCCCGCCTCTTTTAATCTGGCCAGATTGTCCGGATTTCGGCCAATCGCCAGAACCTGACGTCCGGATTGTGCCAGCGCCTTAGCCAGGGCAAATCCGATGCCACTTGTGGCCCCTGTAATGACGGCTTTTTTCAATTTACTCATCTGCCCTGCCCTCCCCTGATTTAAACCGGATGTTTTAATAAATACCCGAATAATATCATGTGCCTGCCTAATATCATGTGCCTCCCCGGCCACCCGCGTCAAGCAGACACAAAAGAGCCAGGCAAAGTCTTTTCAGGAAATAAAAAGCCTATCGGCCAAATCCTTATGCAGGGGCGCTGTTATTTATCCGCTCGGACAGGGTCTGGGCGGTTTCCACACGCTCGCTATATCTATCTACCAGATAGTCTGTCCGCCCTCTGGTCAGATAGGTAAATTTGACCAGTTCTTCCATCACATCGACAACCCGGTTGTAATAGGAAGACGCCAGCATCCGCCCCTCTTCATCAAATTGCTGAAAGGCCTTTGGCACAGAAGATTGATTGGGAATGGTCAGACAGCGCATCCAGCGTCCCAAAACCCGCAATTGATTGACTGTATTAAAACTTTGCGAGCCACCAGATACCTGCATCACGGCCAAAGTTTTACCCTGTGTCGGCCGTACCGAGCCAAGGGCAAGCGGTATCCAGTCAATCTGGGATTTCATAATGCCGGTCATAGCCCCGTGCCGTTCGGGCGAGCACCAGACCATCCCTTCTGACCAGCTAATCAGATCGCGCAATTCTGCAACCTTTGGATGGCTGGCATCTGCCCCGTCATCCGGCAAAGGCAGACCCGAAGGATTAAAAAGGCGGCATTCTGCCCCCAGCACCTCAAGAATACGCATCGCTTCAACGCTCAAAAGGCGGCTATAGGAACGCGTCCGCAAAGAGCCGTATAGCAGGGCAATTTTTACCGGTGCAGGATCGCTATTGCCCAGCGCGGCATGGTCAATAGGCGATAGAGCAGCAGCATCAAGATTAGGCGTTGTCATGGCAAAAAGACCTGTTTTTAAAAAATATTGAACCCGCAAAATAGCATAGATAGGAAATCAAAACCCGAAAAAATCATTTTGCGGGCGGAAATAAAGAGGTAAAAATCGGCAAGCTACCAAAAATTCGCCAAAAATTTGCCAAACATTTCCATGATCAGGGCAGAACATTTTTTTCCTCCCCTGAACTAGGGCTGTCTTCGGGCAGCCCTTTTTTTATGACAGACCCAAAAGTGCCTCTCGAAGCGCTGTCTTGGATGTATCTGCCCCCAGCCAGATATTCATAAACGCCCGTGCAAAGGCAGCATCTGTAACGGTAACAGGGGCTTTTCCATCATAATAAAAGGTGAGTGTGCCTTTATCTGTAAAAAGAAGCGCTGCCTTTGTGGCTGGCTGAACAGATTTAATCCCCTGCTGCAGATATTCCTGCCATCGCTCTATCTGGCTGTCGGTAATATTTTTCTGTCGCCGCATCTCTTTTATGGACGCTTCTATAACCCTGTCTTTTGTTAATTCGCGCTTGTAGGCAAACTCCAGAACAAAATCCCTTTGCCAGGAAAAGGGCGCACCATCGGAAAGCAAACGGATATCATATACCTCCCACACAAACACTTTGAGCGTACCCTCGCCTATGATGGTCGGGGATTGCAGCTGGGCGCGCCAGCCCTCGGACGCCGCCATAATAGAAGGGGCAAATGTGATAAGCAAAAAGAGAAATATGGTTCTGAAAAACATCATAATGGTGGCTGGAAATTCGACTGCGCTAAATCAAGGCGGGTAATTATGCGCCCAAAAAACAGGGTGGTCTCCATTCGAACAGGCACAAGCACACCATTGCCCATATCCGCAATATAAGCCCGTGTTCTCGGCTTATCGTCATTTGTTTTTCCAAAGCGTGATTTACGCCGGTGTCCACCAATAGGCTTACTTTCTACACCGCAAACTATGGCTGTCCCCTGATAGGCAAAATCCCGGTCTTTTATAACCTTCCGGGTACCATAATCTGTAAAACGCAACTCAGCCCGCCGCCTGCCATCGTAAATCTGGAACGTGCCGATACATGGCCCACCCGCTTTAAGGCGTGCAAGCATCGTCATCATCGCACTAAAAGGGTCGGTTACGCCGCGCATCATCGCATCATTCAGCGGATACACCTTTTCCAGATCCAGAGGCGGCTCAAGAGTAGTGCTGGCTATCTTTCCATCCGCAGACCAAAAGGTTTCAGATGCTCGTGATTTTGATTTATAGATGCTGGCCATATCAATGCGTTGCCCTTGCCAGCTTTGCCCCTGCCTGACCGCCTTTACGCTTACATATCCCTCAAAATCTGCAAATAATGTTGCAATGCCTTCGGACTTAAACCCGCCTTGCATGGAAAATTTGTCATCAGCAACCTGCCATGTTGCCTGACTGGTTCCCACATCCACTGCGCCAAATTCAGTTTTATAGAGCACGTCGAAGGTAGCGCTGGAAAGGTCATTTGCTGTGCCATTAACCGCTGTTCCAATGCCCGTTACCAAACAAAAAACGATAAGCAAAATGGGGCGTGATACCTTCTTCATTCATAAAATCCAAAACATAAGATTATTTGATAACCGGCATATATGCCAGCCCCGTCCCGCAAAGCAAAACAGCGCCCGCTAATATAATAGGGAGGCGCTGTATGCTTCAAGCTTTCAGATGGTGGAGCGTACTGGGATTGAACCAGTGACCCCCACGATGTCAACGTGGTGCTCTCCCGCTGAGCTAACGCTCCCCTGCCGCATCTGAGCCGCTCATCGCTGTTTGACCAGCGTTTATCTGGCATGATGTAAGGCCAATTGCCGGTCAAGTCAAGCATTGAAAGATTTTACCGCCTCTGGCCGATAGCGGCTGAATTTATTTGCCCCGACAGCAGAAAACCACGTAGAGTTTGCGCCATGATGGAAAATAATCGCCCCCTGGAAGAGATATCGGAATTTCGCCAGCCTCTGGGGGATATGGCGCACAAGCTAGCAGCCAGGGAAAACAGCCCTGCCTGCCCTGCCTGCCCTGCCTGCCCTGCCTGTCTGAACATCACATCAAAGAAAATTAAAAATGACAGCACTATCCTTGCCAGAGACGCGCTGCCCCTGCCCCTCATTTGCGGCGGTGCGGCCACAAGAAACCTGATAATTACTGTCCCGCATGGCGGCAGATGCTATCCTGAGGGCTGGTTTACCCCTGCTAACTATCTGCGTGCGCGCAGCCTGGAAGATACAGGCACAGATATATTGGGGCTGGTGCTGGCCAAAGCCCATCGCCCTTGCCTTATCGCGCAAATCGGGCGCGGTGTGGTCGATTTAAACCGCCCGGAAGAGGCGATGGACAGCCAGCTCTGCCCGGATATAACGCGCAAAATCCCGTCTGTTTACACGCCCTATATCGCGGCAGGCTATGGGGTAATACCGCGCCTTTCGGCTGCGCGTGAGCCGATATATGACACCCCTTTCAGCCAGACGCAGGCAGAAGATATCCTGGCCAGCTTTCATCGCCCCTATCACCGGATGTTGCGTCAGAAACTGGATGCAATGCTGGCAGAAAACGCCCATATCCTGTTGATAGATTTGCATTCCATGCCAGATCCAAATCGCCAATTTCAACCCAGAAAACAGATGGCACGCCAGCGCGGCCTGCCAGATTTTATCTTTGGCAATCTGCACGGGGCTACCCTGCCAGCCTGCCTGGCAACCACCATCGATGAGGTGATGCATCATCGGGGCGAAAATAGCGCGGCTTTTAGCTGGGGCTGGAACGCGCCCTATGCCGGGGGATACACTACCCGTTTTTATGGGCTGGAATATAATAAACAGACCGATAAGCGCCTATCGGTTTTGCAAATTGAAGTGAACCGAACGCTCTATCTGGACAAACATAACCAGTTGGATAGTACAGCCCTTATGGCCATTGCCAGGCTCCTGGACAGGCTGATGAAAAAGCTGGAAGACGCGCTGGCACCGTAAGACCAGAATTTTGAACCGGCATTTTGAGCCAGAATTTTGAACCGGATCAGGATTTCGGCTGATAGGGGTTTGTCCCTTTACGCAGCATCATCCGTACAGGTATCCCGTCCAGGCCAAAATCAGCCCGCAAACCGCCTATCAGATAGCGCAGATAGGATTCAGGGATATCCACCGGACGGCTGGCAAACAGGGCAAATGTGGGCGGGCGGGTACGCACTTGCGTCATATAACGGATACGCAAGCGCCTGCCCTGTGACATGGGCGGGGGATGGGCTTCCAGCATCGGCTCCAGCCAGCGATTAAGCCGCCCGGTTGAAATGCGCGTATTCCATTTTTTGTGAATATCGCTGGCCGCTTTCATCAGCTTGTCCAGACCGCGCCCATACATACCCGAAATCGGCACAACCGGCACACCGCGTACCTGTGCCAGCGAGGTTTGCAAACGATCATTAATCAGCTGCATGGCTTTTTGTTTATCGGCCACATCGTCCCACATATTAGCCGCGATAATCAGCGCCCGGCCTTCATCGGTTACCTGGCGTGCGATAACCATATCCTGTTTATGGGGCGGTTGGCGGGCATCCAGCATCAAAACGCATATCTTGGCATATTGAATAGCGCGTTCTGCATCAACTACCATCAATCGTTCGATACGATCGGTCACCCGTGCCTGGCGACGCATACCGGCTGTATCGACCAGCTCATAGGCCTGGCCTTCCCATTCAAAGGGCAGGGTAATGCTATCGCGGGTAATGCCCGCCTCTGGCCCGGTCAAAAGCCGTGCTTCGCCCAGCAAGGTATTGGCAAGGGTGGATTTTCCCATATTCGGGCGGCCAATAATCGCCATACGAATAGGGCCTTTATCGCGCTCATCTATCCAGATATCAGGGCCATCTTCCTGTTCTGTGACAGAATTGTCATCTGCTGCCTTGTCTGCCCCGTCTGCGGCGGCAAACAGTGCCTCTTCCAGCCCTATCTCGCGCCCA
>JAURQT010000072.1 GCA_030835985.1 Alphaproteobacteria bacterium | reverse complement strand
CTGATATTAAGTGGCCGCGACCTGGCTCTTGTGGAACAGGCGGCACAAAAGCTGGCACTTGTTTGTCCAAATTATCAGGGGGTGGATATCTATGGCCCTGCGCCTGCCCCGCTAAGCCGGATAAGAGGCGCGCATCGTATTCGCTTTCTGGTGCGCACGCAAAAAAGCGTTGCGATACAGAAAATCATCCTGGAATGGCTGGATAGGGTAGCTGTCCCCGGACAGGTTCGGGTGGTCTGTGACATTGACCCTTACAGTTTCCTTTAAAGCGGCTGTTCCTGGCAAAAAAACGGATAGATGCACCGGTTTTTCCAAATTATGTGAATTATTGCCGCAGGGCGTTTTTTTGCCGTCCTCAGACTTGCCTTTCTGATAGCGGTGTGATAACTCCCAACGTGAATAATTCAATGCTGAAAAGACAGACAGGCAAAGACAGGAATTGTAACCCTTTTTGCCGCTATCCGATACCAGCAGGTAAACAGCGCTGATTTGCATGGGCGCGTTTTTTAAGATGAGGGTAAGCAAACGTGAGTTCTAGTGAAAAAGGTCTTGCTGGTCGTTATGCCGGCGCTCTCTATGATTTAGCGGTAGAAGCCAAGGTGACAGACACGGTTCTGGCCAACCTGACCGAGCTGAAATCGCTAATCGCTGAAAATAAAGAACTGGCAAGTGTTGTCTCTTCTCCTGTCTATTCCAGAACAGATCAAATGAAGGCAATGATAGCGGTGCTGGAAAAAGCCGGCGCAGATGCCCTGAGCGTTAAGTTTATCGGTGCGGTTGCGCAAAATGGCCGCCTGTTTGCCTTGCCGCAAATTATCGCTGCGTTCATGCGCGAAGTAGCGCGCCGTAATGGCCAGATTTCGGCAGAAGTTGTTTCTGCTATTGCTTTGGATGCAAAGCGCCAGAAAGCGGTCGAAGCCACTGTATCTGCTTTGGCTGGCTCCAAGAATATATCGCTTGAAATGCGGGTTGACCCGGCATTGATGGGCGGTCTCATCGTGCGTATCGGATCCCGTTTATTTGATACGTCAGTAAAAACTAAACTCAACCGGCTAGAAGCCGCAATGAAGGGTGTAGCGTGATGGATATTCGTGCTGCTGAAATTTCAGCAATCCTCAAGGATCAGATCGCCAATTTTGGAAGCGAGGCAGAAGTTGCAGAAGTAGGGCGTGTGCTCTCTGTTGGCGATGGTATTGCCCGTGTGCATGGTCTGGATCAGGTACAGGCTGGTGAGCTTGTAGAATTTGACGGCGGCATCAAGGGGATGGCGCTTAACCTTGAGACAGATAATGTCGGTATTGTTATTTTCGGCAGTGACCGCGGGATTAAAGAAGGCGACACCGTGCGCCGTACTTCCTCTATTGTGGATGCGCCATCCGGCATGGGTCTGCTGGGCCGTGTGGTCGATGCGCTGGGCAATCCCATTGATGGCAAAGGGCCTATCAAGGATGTCAAGCGCTCGCGCGTGGAAGTAAAAGCCCCTGGCATTATGCCGCGTAAATCTGTGCATGAGCCAATGCAAACCGGTCTGAAGGCGATTGACAGCCTGATCCCTATCGGTCGTGGCCAGCGTGAATTGATTATTGGTGACCGCCAGACAGGCAAGACAGCTATAGCAGTAGATACCTTTATCAACCAGAGGGCTGTGAACGAAGCTGCCGGGGACGATAATTCGAAAAAACTGTTCTGTATTTATGTCGCCGTTGGCCAAAAGCGTTCAACCGTTGCACAGATTGTGCGCTCTCTGGAAGAAAATGGCGCGATGGAATATTCCATCATTGTTGCGGCAACCGCCTCTGACCCTGCACCGATGCAGTTCCTGGCACCTTATACCGCAGCGGCAATGGGGGAATATTTCCGCGATAATGGTATGCATGCGCTGGTCGTATTTGATGATTTGTCCAAGCAAGCCGTGGCCTATCGCCAGATGAGCCTGTTGCTGCGTCGCCCGCCAGGCCGTGAAGCCTATCCAGGGGATGTGTTTTATTTGCACTCACGCCTGCTGGAACGCGCGGCAAAGATGAATGATGCTAACGGCGCTGGTTCCCTGACCGCTCTGCCGGTTATTGAAACACAAGGCGGCGATGTATCTGCCTTTATTCCCACCAACGTGATTTCCATTACCGATGGCCAGATATTCCTGGAAACAGATCTGTTCTATAAAGGTATTCGCCCGGCGGTGAATGTGGGTCTGTCTGTGTCACGTGTGGGATCGGCCGCCCAGATCAAGGCGATGAAACAGGTGGCTGGTTCGATCAAGCTCGAATTGGCACAATATCGCGAAATGGCTGCCTTTGCCCAGTTTGCTTCGGATATGGATGCTTCTACCCGGCAATTGCTGGAACGCGGCGCACGTCTGACAGAATTGTTGAAACAGCCACAATATGCCCCGATGCTTGTGGAAGAACAGGTGGCGGTGATTTTCTCTGGCGTGAAAGGCTATCTGGATCAAATCGCCATTGCCGATATTGGCCGGTTTGAAGCAGGCTTGCTGGATACGCTGCGCGGTTCGGGCAAGGATATTCTGGCCGCAATTCGCGACGAAAAAGCCATTTCAGATAAGACTGAAGAAAAGCTGCATGCTGCGATTGGTGCATACGCCAAGAGCTTTGCATAGGATGGACAGGCAAGGGACAGGCAGAAGATTTTTTGCCATCCCCTGTTAAAGAGGAGCCCCGCAGATGCCAAATCTGAAGGATCTGAAAACCAGAATTAACAGTGTGTCTTCCACGCAGAAGATTACCTCGGCTATGAAGATGGTGGCCGCAGCAAAATTGCGCCGGGCACAAGAAGCAGCCGAAAGCGGTCGCCCCTATGCTGCGCGTATGCGCTCGGTTATCGCCTCGCTTGCGGCCAAGGCAGATAAAGCCTCTGCCTCGCCTCTGCTGGTTGGCCGGGAAGATGTAAAGACGCATCTTCTGGTGATTGTCTCGGCCGATAAGGGCTTGTGCGGCGGCTTTAACGGTTCGGTTGCCCGTCTGGCACGCCAGCAAATGATGCGCCTGCAAGGCGAAGGCAAAAAGGTTCAGGTCTATGTGGTTGGCCGCAAGGCAGCCGATAACCTGGGCTCGGAAATCGCCGACAAGACTTTTGCCCGTATCGAAGGGGTACAAGGCGGGGTTATCCAATATGCAAGTGCTGCAGATATCTCTGCTAAAATCATTGCCGGTTTTGAAGAAGGCAGCTTTGATTCGGTCTCGATGATTTACAATCAGTTTGTAAATGCGATTACCCAAAAGGTGACCCATAGCTCGCTTATCCCCGCAGAGGTGGATGCCAGCGATGATGGGCTGGATGCACAAGCCAGCTTTTATGATTATGAGCCGGAAGAGGCAGAGATTTTAGGGGCGTTACTACCGCAGAATCTCTCCACTCAGATATTTAGCGCCTTGCTGGAATCCTCCGCTGCTGAATTGGCAGCCCGGATGACCGCAATGGATAACGCAACCCGAAATGCTGGCGATATGATCGATCGCCTCACCCTTGTTTATAACCGAACTCGTCAGGCGAATATTACCAAAGAGCTTATCGAGATCATCTCTGGTGCTGAAGCACTGTAAACAAACCGTTTAGAAACAAAAAAGACGCTGGAGTAGCGAGCTATGGCAAAAAATGCAGTTGGAAAAATCAGCCAGGTTATCGGGGCTGTTGTGGATGTAGAATTTGACGGGGCAATTCCGGACATTCTGAACGCTTTGGAAGTGGATAATCACGGCCAGCGTCTGGTGCTGGAAGTTGCCCAGCATCTGGGTGAAAACACTGTGCGTACCATTGCGATGGATGCAACCGAGGGTCTGGTTCGCGGTGCAGAAGCCACCGATACAGGCGCGCCGATTACCGTGCCGGTAGGCCCGGAAACATTAGGGCGTATCATCAATGTGATCGGCGATGTGGTGGATGAAGGCAAACCGATTAACGCTAAAGTGAATTATCCTATTCACCGTGCTGCCCCTGAATATGTTGACCAGTCTACCGAATCAGAAATTCTGGTTACCGGGATTAAGGTGATCGACCTGCTCGCCCCTTATGCAAAGGGCGGTAAAATCGGCCTGTTTGGCGGTGCTGGTGTGGGCAAGACTGTGACCATTATGGAATTGATTAACAATGTGGCGAAAGCGCATGGTGGCTATTCTGTTTTTGCCGGTGTGGGCGAGCGTACACGTGAAGGCAATGATTTGTATCATGAAATGGTTGAGTCAGGCGTTATCAAGACAGATGGGCCAGGCTCTAAGGCTGCGCTGGTTTATGGCCAGATGAACGAGCCTCCTGGTGCGCGTGCCCGTGTGGCGCTTACCGGTCTGACGCTGGCAGAATATTTCCGTGATGAAGAAGGCCAGGATGTGCTGTTCTTTGTTGATAACATCTTCCGCTTTACGCAAGCTGGCTCGGAAGTGTCCGCGCTATTGGGCCGGATCCCGTCTGCGGTGGGATATCAGCCAACATTGGCAACTGATATGGGCGCGTTGCAGGAGCGTATT
>JAURQT010000071.1 GCA_030835985.1 Alphaproteobacteria bacterium | reverse complement strand
CGAAATTTTTTCATCCTTTCCACATCCAGATTGCCAGCCAAATATTGCATGGCATGAAAAATCGGTGCTGCATGAGGCTTTACCGCCACCCGGTCTTCGGGTTTCAGGGCAGAAAAATACAAAGCCGTCAGCATCGATACCATCGATGCGCTGGATGCCTGATGTCCGCCTGTTTTGATGCCATCATCAGAGGCACGAATGTGATTTGCATGATGGATCATCCAGTGAGACAGCCATAACAGGCGTTGTTCTGCCTGCTTTAGCAAATCATCCTGCCGGGCGGTCTTTGCGGGTGCTGGTGTTAACGCGTTCATCTGTCTTCCCCGAACTTTTTTTTAAAACTATCAGGTAAAAGCCTATCACCAAATGCGAGGTGTTAATCGTTATTTATCTTTTAGTTTACCTAAAATAATGATAAAAAACCCTAATAATTAAGTTTAAGATAGGAAAAAACACTATGGACAGGCATGATGCAGAGATTTTGCACCATCTAACCCGCGATGGCAGAATGTCGGTAAATGATCTGAGCGCAGAGGTACATCTCAGCCAGACCCCGGTAGCCAGGCGCCTGAAAAAGCTGGAAGAAGAGGGGGTTATCAAGGGCTATACCGCCCTGATTGACGAGAAAAAGCTGGGTTTTACCTTTTCTGTTTTTGTTTCTGTCCGGCTGGAGCGGCAAATAGATGAGGAATTAGCCCGATTTGAGGCACGGATAGAATCCCTGCCAGAGGTGGTGGATTGCTGGCTGATGACCGGCAATCATGATTATCTGTTGCGGGTGGTCACCCGCGATATTGAAGAGTTTGAAAAATTCCTGGTTGGCCAGCTAACCAAACTTGGCGGGATATCCTCTATTGAATCCTCTATCCCGCTTCGTTGTGTGAAATCGGCTTATGCTCGTTATCGCTAGAGGCTCGTTATCGCCAGAAGCCCGTTATTGCCAAAAGCTCGTTATCGCCAGAAGCCTGTTATCGCCAAAGAATAAGGGGCAGGGGCGGCCTGTCCGATGGTTTTTTATTCGTCCTTTGGCGGCAGAGGCACAGGGGTGAAATTATACGGCCCGCCTTGCAGACCCAGCCGCGCTGCCCGGCCAAATTCCATATAGTTGGTTGCGGTTTTCTGGAATTTGGCGCTCGCATCTGCATCCAGCTCGCGCATTAATTTTGCCGGGCTGCCCGCCCAGAGCTGGCCAGAAGGCACAATCTTGCCAGGCGGGACAAGCGCCCCTGCGGCCACCACTGCACCGCTTTCCACCACCGCGCCATCCAGCACAATCGCGCCCATGCCAACAAAGCTGTAATCCTGCAAGGTACAGGCATGGATAATCGCCGAATGGCCAACCGTGACATAATCGCCAATAATCGCTGGCAACACCCCTGAATCGATATGCACAATCGAATTATCCTGAATATTTGACCCCTTGCCGATGGTGATGTAATTGGCATCCCCGCGCAAGGTTACATTATGCCAGATAGAGGCATCTGCCCCGATACGCACCGATCCCATAATCGCCGCTGTGCTGGCAATATAGGCGGTATCATCAATCTCTGGCCAATTATCGCAATAAGGCTCAATGGTAGGCCCAGAGCTGCTTGGCATTTTATTCATCTGTCACTCCTATTTCTTCGGGGCAGGGGGGGTATCTACTCTAGTATCAGTTTCATTTTTTAAAATATCATGACCGTTTATACGCTGGCAAATAGCTTCTCATAGCTTTTGCGCAAGGCGGCCTTTTGAACCTTGCCCATAGTATTGCGCGGTAATTCATCCAGAAAAATCACCGCTTTGGGCTGTTTGAATTTCGCCAGCCTGTCTTGCAAGCTCTGCTGGATATCCTTTTCTGTCAGCTGACCGTTCCGGCGCACGATAACCGCGACCACCGCCTCGCCAAAATCCTTGTGCGGCGCGGCGATGACAGCAGATTCACTGACCCCCTCAATGGCATCTATCAGGCCTTCTACTTCTTTTGGATACACATTCAGCCCGCCGGAAATAATCAGATCCTTGTCCCTGCCAACAATGGTGATATAGCCATTTTCATCCATTCTTGCCATATCGCCGGTAATAAAATAGCCATCCGGGCGGAAAGATTCGGCTGTTTTTTCAGGCATCTGCCAATAGCCGGTAAAGACATTATCGCCTTTCAGCTCGATAATGCCTATTTCGCCCCTTGGCAGCAGATTGCCCTTTTCATCTGCGATACGCACATCCACGCCTGGCAAGGGCACGCCCACCGTTCCGGCAATCCTGTCCCCGTCATAGGGGTTAGAAGTGCTCATATTGGTTTCGGTCATGCCATAGCGTTCCAGGATTTTCTTGTCTGTTCGGGCTTCAAATTGTTTATGGGTTTCGGCCAGCAAGGGCGCAGAGCCGGAAATAAATAGCCGCATATGCGCGCTAAGGGCTTTATCAAAGCGGTCATCTGCCAATAGCCGGGTATAGAAGGTGGGCACGCCCATCATGCTGGTCGCTTTGGGCATCCAGGCAATTGCCGCCTCGATATCAAATTTGGGCAAAAAGATCATCGTCCCGCCGACATAGGCCAGCAAATTGCTGGCCACAAACAGCCCGTGCGTATGATATATTGGCAACATATGCAGCAAGACATCCTCTTGGGTAAACTGCCAGAAATCTTTTAATATTTGGGTGTTGGAGACCAGATTGCGATGGCAAAGCTGGGCACCTTTGGAACGGCCGGTTGTCCCGGAGGTATATAAAATCGCGCCTAAATCCTCCAGCCCTCTGGCAATGGCGGTAAATGCCGTGCCTTGCTGGTCAGCAAGGCCGGTCAGGCTGCCTGTTTCATCCTGATTAAGGGTCAGCAGGCTGGCCTTCTGGCGGTCGGCAATGTCTTTTACCTTTTCTGCATTGCCGGCATCCACCACAATAATACTGGCAGCAGCATTGGTGATAAAATATTCCAGCTCATGTGCGGTATAGGCGGTATTCAGCGGCAGATAAACGCCCCCTGCCTTGACAGTGGCGACATATAATGCCAGCTGGGCTTTGGATTTTTGTGCCTGGACGGCCACCCTGTCCCCTGTTTGCAGGCCGGATTCTATCAGCGCATTTGCCAGCTGATTTACCCGCTCCAGAAAGGCACGATAGCTCATCTCGCCATCATTATCGATCAGAAAGGTTTTTTCGCTGGTTTCACGCGCGGCAAAGAGGGTGTCATATAAATGGTTGGTCATCATATTTTCCTGTAATGATATATTTTTTCTATTTTTCAGTAAATTCAAATCGTTGATATAGCTCATCCGGGGCTTCATGTGCCTGCATTTCTGTACAAATCAGGGTTTGCAGTCGGCTTTCAATGGCATCATCGCGAAAGGGGTGCATTTGTTCAGGGTCGGATATCAGGTCATATAAACAGCTTTGTGTATCGCTAAAGCCGCCCTGGCGCGGCGAGCGTTTTGCACTCGCAAAGGCTGGCAGTTTCATCACCGGTGCCTTTTTTGTAAAGGAAAATCCCCGATAAAGGGCAGCCGGCTCCAGCTCATACAGCTCAAACAGGCTGCGATTATGCATCGGCATCAGTGTATATTCAAATAAATCATGGCTTTCCATATTTTCCGGATAGCAAAAATAGGTATAACGCCCGTCCGTGGCATTTATCGCCCCGCCAAAAATGCCATAAAGGGCTATCTGGCGTTCTGTGCCGGGCTGGCCAAACAGATAGGGAAGCAGGGAGCGCCCCAGGACTTGCGGGCTTTTTTCTGCCTCATGGATATCCAGAATGGTGGGCATTAAATCGGTGGTCTGGGTCAGGGCCGATATATGGCTGCCACCTCGCAAGCGCATTTGCGGGTGATATATCATCAAGGGGATATGAGCGACCTCATTATAAAAAGGCATCCTGTTTTTAGCCCACCAGTCATGTTCCGATAGCAGGAAGCCATGATCAGTGGTCAGGATAATGGCGGTATCTTCCCAGAGATCCAAACTATCCATCTTGTCCAGAATACGCCCCAGCTGTTCATCGCAAAACGCCACAAGGGCGGCATAATTGGCGCGTAATTCTGCGATTTCTGCGTGGGTTTCCTCAACCTTTCGATAGCGTGGCCAATCCAGTATCGGCCCTTTATAGCCGGTCTCTTCCTGGTTTTTATCTTTTTGGCGAAAACGCGTCGGGGCGGCAAAAGGCTCGTGCGGGTCAAAGGTTTCCATTTGCAAAAACCATTGCTCCGAGCAGTGATTATCCTCCAGAAAGGCCAGCGTGGCCTCTACACATTTTACCATTGGATAATCTTTTTCTTCTTTTACCGCGGTGCGGTTAATCATACCTTGCAGGCGGTGGCCATCTCTGGTTTCTTCAAACTGCATCGGGTGATACTGGGCACGAAACCGCTCCAGCGGCGGGGTAACCATAGCAATATGCGGGTCTGATTCCTGACCACGAATAAAATCCCAGCTGGAATAGCGTGTGTGATAGGTCGCTCCGCCATCCTCGAAATAGTGATAATGGTCAGAAATAAGATGGCTATACAGGCCGGATGATTTTAATTGCGCCGCAAAACTGTCATCAAAGGGCTCTAGCGGGCCCCAGCTACGATGCAGGAAATTTAGCCGGCCAGTATGCATATCACGGCGTGCCGGCATACACGGCAGAGAGCCGGCATAATGATTGTCAAAAATGGCAGAACGGGCGGCCAGCCGATTGAAATTAGGCGTCGTATTCGTGCCGCCATATATCTGTAAGGCAGACCGGTTCAGGCTATCAAACAACAAAAAAATCGTTTTCATGCTATCCTGTTTTCAAAAAAATGGAGGCTGGTAAATATGCGCGACAATCCAGCTGTTAAGAAAATCGATTTCATAATGCAAAACAGTAAACAAAATTATTGACAGTCTCAAATTAAGCTCTCTTTAATTGGTATACAATATTTTATTTTTGCCAATCTGTTTCTGTATTGATTATGATAAAAGTTTATTATTTTCATAACGTTACAGGTTTTTAGCAAAAGTACAGGTCAATGGGTTAGGGAAGATCAGATGGGTTTTGAGCCGGCAAGTGATATCTTATCAAAATACACAGTACTGGATTTAACGCGGGTTCGTTCCGGGCCAACTTGTGTGCGCCAATTGGCAGATTGGGGTGCGAATGTCATTAAAATTGAAGCGCCTTCGGGTACAGATATGGGCGGCAAGCGTGATGGGTCTGATTTCCAGAATCTGCATCGCAACAAGCGTTCTCTGGTACTGGATCTGAAATCGGAAGATGGCGTGAAAATCTTCCTGAAACTGGCGGCAAAAGCCGATGTAATCGTTGAAAATTATCGCCCGGATGTAAAATTCCGCCTTGGCATTGATTATGAGACAGTCAAGGCACTGAACCCGAAAATTGTGTATGCCTCTATTTCCGGCTTTGGTCAGGATGGCCCGCTTTCCACGCGTCCGGGCTTTGATCAGATAGCGCAGGGCATGGGCGGATTAATGTCTATCACAGGCGAGCCTGGCAAAGGCCCGATGCGCGTGGGTATCCCGATTGCCGATTTGACCGCTGGCGGGTTTGCTGCACAGGGCGTATTACTGGGGTTGTTGCGGCGCGAGCATACCGGCAAGGGGCAATGGATACAGACCTCGCTGTTGCAAGCACAGATTGCGATGTTGGACTTCCAGGCTACCCGCTGGCTGATGGATGGCGAAGTGCCGGGACAGGCCGGCAATGACCATCCGACCTCTATCCCGACAGGGGTGTTCGAGACCAGTGACGGTTTTATCAATATCGCGGTGGCAGGTCAGCATATCTGGCTGCGCTTTAAAGAAACACTAGCCGATCCGCGCATGGAGTCAGATGATTTTGCCGATAGCAAAGGCCGCTCGGACAATCGCAAAGCTCTTAATGCGCTGATTAATGAGAATTTCCGCAGCCAGACTTCAGCCTATTGGATTGAAAAGCTGAATGAGGTGGGCGTACCGTGCGGCGAGATCAACACCATTGACAAGGTTTTTGAAAGCCCGCAGGTGAAGCATCTGGGCATTGCCCGTGATATGGTTAGTACCGAGCGGGGGCCTTCGCAAATCGTTGGCCAGCCAATTATTATGAGCGATTCTGCCTCGGAGATCCGCAAGCCCCCGCCATTGGTTGGCGAGCATAGCGAGGAAATCCTTTTGGAATTTGGATATAGCGAAGAAGAAATCACAGCCTTTTCAGAGCAGGGAATAATATGAAACTCTCGCACCTAAATGAATATGCCGATGGCAAAATTCTGGCCGGGGTTGTGGATGCAACAGGTCACATTGTTATCAATAATCCTGAACGCCATAATGCTGTTTCAAAAGATATGTATGAGGCCGCCGCCGAACAGGTACAAAAAATGGCGACAGATGATAATGTTCGTTTGTTGATGTTGCGGGGGGCAGGGGGCAAGGCTTTTGCTTCCGGCGCGGATATCTCGAAATTTGAAAAAGAGCGCAATAGCGAAGAGCAGGTAGCGGCCTATCAGGCAGCAACAGCGCATTTTTATGCCAGTGTGTTTAATTTTCCAAAGCCGACCATTGCCTATATTCAGGGCTATTGCATTGGCGGCGGCATGGCACTGGCGGTGGCGTGCGATTTGCGCCTGTGCGAGGATAAATCGCGGTTTGCTGTACCGGCTGCCAAGCTGGGGCTGGGCTATGGCTTTGAGGGGGTGGCCCGGCTAAATGCGCTGGTCGGCCCGTCTATGGTAAAGGAAATCTTCTTTACCGCACGGCAATTTAACGCTCAGGAAGCCTATGATATGGGGCTGGTAAACCGGGTGCTGCCCGCGCATATGCTGTCTGCCTATGCCGAAGATTATTGTCGGCGTATTTCAGAAAATGCACCAATGACGATGGGGTCTATCAAAGCCATTACACAAGATTTGCAAAAGCCGGAGTCAGAGCGCGATCTGGACAGGCTGGCAGAGATGGTGAAGGCCTGTTTTGATAGTGAGGATTATATTGAAGGCAGGCGTGCCTTTATGGAAAAACGCACGCCGCAATTTAAAGGCAGGTAGGGGTAATAGGTTAAATTTAGCTGGCATATGGGGGGGAAATATATGTCTGGAAAAACGCTAAAACAACGCATTGGTATAGATATTGGCCGGCGCATTTCAGTCGAAGAGGGGCTGGAATGGGCGGCCAGGAATGATGTGCATTTTATCGATGTGCAAACCGATATCCACCCCAATGCGCTGGAATCCTTTGATGCCAGAAGGGTTAAAAACGTCCGCGATTTAAAAGAAAAACATAATATCAATCTGGGCTTGCATACCCTCTCTGGTGTGAATGTGGCCGAGATATCGCCCTTTTGCCGCGATGCGGTCGATCACTATCTAAAAGCCTATATCGATTTGGCCCCGCAAGTGGGCGCAGAATGGATTATCGTGCATGGCGGCTATCATTTCACCAATTGCCGGACTATTCGTATGCAGGCAGCTATTGAAAGGCTCAAGCGCATTGCCGGCTATGCCGAGGAAAAAGGCGTATTGCTGTTGCTGGAAAATCTGAATTGGGAGCCGGTGCTGGCAGAGGTGAATTATATGCCGGTTACACCAGCCGAGACGATGCATTTCCTGACCGAAATTGACAGCCCGGCAGTGCGCTGGTCCTTTACCGCCAATCATGCGCATTTTCTGCCTGGTGTCGGGATTGCCAATTTCATTGATGCGGTAGATTTTTCCTACTGCCACGAAGTGCGGCTGGCCGATAATAATGGCTCTTACGAGATTCATCAGCGGCCCGGTGAAGGAACAATCGATTTTGGTGCAATGTTCAAGAAAATTGAGGGACTTGGCTATAAAGGCCATTATACCAATGGGTTTACAACCATAGAAGATATGCTGGCCGGGCGCGATTATATGGTCGCGCGCGCCGCAGAGGCAGGGGTAAAAATAGATTGATGCTGAATGCGTGAAATCATCTCATAGCATGAAAAGCGATTGAAATGATTTCAAGACAGGGCTTGCCAAGCAGGCAAGAAATGCGGTTAAATTTAACCATATTTGGAATAGTGTATACCAAAATTAATATCTGGGAGGATATGACAGATGAAAAAGATGAAGATGCTATTATCAGCGGGAACCGCTGTTGCTGCTGTCGCTGGTGTGATGGCAATGACCGCAACACCTGCAATTTCCGATGACAAGCCAGCTATCGAAGTGATTACCCATGCCGGTGCTGGCGGGGGTACAGATGTGAACGCCAGAATGATGATGATTCGCACACGCCGTGAGCTGAAACAGGATATGGTTGTTGTAAACAAGCGCGGCGGCGGCGGTGCTGCGGCGATGAATTACTTCAAAACCCGTCCAGCCGATGGCAATTCTATTATAATGTTTACAGTTGGCCATGCTATTTCCATGGCGGCTGGCAAGACAAATCTGACCATTGATGAAATGGCGCCTCTGGGTCGTGGTACAAATGACCCGCAAATCCTGATGGTGAACTGCAAGACATCAAAATACAAGACACCTGAAGATTTTGTTGCGGGTGTAAAAGCAGGGGATGCGATTACCTATGGCGGCACACAGTCTGGCACGATTGACCATATCACTGTCTATCTGTGGGCAAAGAAGTTGGGTCAGCCAATGCCAAACTATGTCCCATTTGGTGGCGGTGCCGAGCTGGCAACACAGCTGGTAGCAGGCGCTGTTGACGTAGGCGTATTGAACCTGTCAGAAGCTGCCTCTCCTATCGAAGCTGGCGATGTTTGCCCGCTGGTTATTCTGGACAGAAACCCGATGGCACCAATTCCTGATGCCAAGACATCTATTGCCATGGGGATTGACCTGGAGCTGGCAACGGTTCGCGGTTATGCCACCCATGCCGGTGTCGATAAAGCCCGTCTGGACGAGTTGGAAGCCGGGATGATGAAAGCAATGGGTCATTCGCTTTATCAGGCTTACCTGATGAATTCCGGTCTTGATTCAACTTCCCCAATGGGTGCAGAAGAATGGGGCAAGCAGATGAAATCCATGGTTGGTGAATTCGGCCCAGCCCTGAAAGAAATGGGTCTGGTGAATTAATCCCCCCTTTCCCTGGTTAAAAAGTAATGGGGCTTTCACGGTGTTATATACTGTGAAAGCCCGGTTTCCCCCTTTTTTTGGATGCGTGGCGCCAATGTCGATAAAATCCCAAATACCGACAATTTTTTTAACCCTTATATCGCTGGTCATTATTTATCTGGCGTTGCAGCTGAAGTTATCGCCGCCAATGATTGTTGGCGATAGTATGCAGCCGCGTGCCTTTCCTATTTTTTTGATGGTTTTAAACCTGATTTTAACCGCTGTTCTGGCCATACAAATCTATCGTAACCCGCCAAAAGAACCGGCTCCCATCCTTCGTATCACCTGGCTGACAATGGTGTTGATGGTGCTGTTTTATGCGCTAACGGTTTCGATTGATATGTTTGTCGGCATTTCTGTTGTGATGTTTTTAATGTCTTTGGTGTGGGGACAGCGCAATATTCTGGTTGCGCTGGCAAATGCTATTCTCACCCCGTTTTTTGTATTTTTGCTTTTCGATATGGTCTTGCGTATTCGTTTTCCGCGTGGGCTTATCACTAACTGGTATTATGGATAGAAGGGGCGAGAGATGATCGAAGCCATAACTGCACTTGGTTCAGTATTTTTTGACCCCTATCTGTTGTTCCTGATTTTTGCGACAACCATTATCGGGATTGTTATTGGTGTTCTGCCCGGTCTGGGCGCAACAACCGGGGCCGCCTTGCTGTTGCCCTTTACGCTGACCATGTCGCCTGTTCATGCTATTGCTGTTCTGGCAACCATATATGTCTCGGCGACCTTTGCCGGCTCGATTACCGCTATTTTGATTAACACGCCGGGGACGTCGGCGGCGGCGGCAACAACCTTTGACGGGTTTCCACTGGCACAGCGCGGCCAGGCTGGCCGGGCGCTGGGGATAGCGGTCATGTCCTCTACCTTTGGCGGTGTGGCTTCGGTTATTGTGTTATGTTTTGCGGCTCCTTTGTTGGCACGGGTTGCGTATGAATTCCGGCCACCGGAATATTTTGCCCTGACTATTTTCGGCCTTTCCATGCTGGCCAGTATCAGTGCGGGCGGGGCGGTTAAAAACCTTATTGGCGGGGTGTTTGGTGTCTGGCTATCGACCATTGGGGCAGAACGGGTCACCGCCATTGAACGGTTTATGTTTGGCAATTACGAGCTTTATGAAGGGCTGGGCTTTGTGCCGGTGATGATCGGCCTGTTTGCCATGTCCGAATTGCTGGTGCAGTCGAAAATCGCCAATCAGGCGGTGGAATTTGTCAAGATGAAGGCGGTACAGCTGCCAAGCCGTGAAGATTATAAAAAGATTTGGAAAACGGTTCTGCGCTCTTCTGGTATAGGCACCTTTATTGGTATCCTGCCAGCCGAAGGGGCAACCGTTGCCTCGATGATCGGCTATTCCGAGGCTAAACGCTGGTCGAAAAATAAAGAAGAGTTCGGCAAGGGTTCTATTGAAGGGATTGCCGGGGCAGAAGCAGCCAATAATGCGGCAACAGGCGGGGCGATGGTACCGACCATGGTTCTGGGTATTCCGGGCAGTGGCACGACGGCTATTATTCTGGTCGGGCTGATGGTGCATGGGCTTCGCCCTGGCCCCTATCTGTTTACCGAACAGGTCTATTCTGTTTACCAGATTTTTGGCTCAATGCTGGCGGCAAATATCATGTTCCTGCTGATGGGGCTTTATGCTGCCAGGCTGTTTGCCCGTATCTCGCTTATTCCTATCAGCCTGTTATGGCCGATTGTGTTTGCCCTTTCTGTTATCGGGGCCTATGCGCTAAACTCCTCTTTGCTGGATATCTGGATTGTGCTGATATTCGGGGTTATCGGATTTTTTGCGCGCCGTTTCGGCTTTGCTGTCGCGCCTATCGCTGTTGGCCTTATTCTGGGCAAGATGGTAGAGGTTAATCTTCAGAATTCCCTCAAGATTTTTCATGGGGAATGGTGGCAGATTTTCACTCAGCCTCTGGCGGTGTTCTTCCTGATTTTGGCCTTTTTGGGTCTGTGCGGGCCGGCAATTTTTGCCTGGATTGTAAAGGACAGAAAAGCCTGAGAGGGCAGGGATAAAGACTAAAATAAAAAGCTGGTCATATATGGTCAGCTTTTTTTTGCGGTTTTTGCTGAAATGACCCGGCGTTAGAGCTCAAATCTGGCCAGGGCGGCAACATCCAGATCATAGCCAAGTCCCGGCTTGTCTGGCAGGGGCATGAAGCCGTCTTTAATTTCGGGCAGGCCGATATAGATTTGCTGGCATACACCAACAGAGCTGGCATGATATTCCACCAGCCCGCCATTGCAGAGGCCAGCTTGCAGATGCATATTTGCATAAGGCCATGCCCCGCCATTATCGATAGAGATATGAAAACTATTGGCCAGGGCGGCTATTTTCTGGCATTGGGTAAAGCCGCCCGATATCGCCACATTGGGTTGCAGGATATCTACTGCGCCGGCGATGAGAAGATCACGAAAACGATAGGGCTGGGCTTCATTTTGCCCGCAGGCCAGACGAATAGAGGTGCGGGTGCGCAAATCTGCCATCGCACGCACATCATTCTGGGTAATTGGCTCTTCGAAAAATTCAATGCCAAACGGTTCCAGCTTTTCGCATAATTCCTGTGCGTGATAGAGATCAAGGCTGCAATTTGCATCGATAAACAGCTCGGCGTCTGCGCCAATAGCCTCGCGCACAGCTGCAACCCGCCCGACATCCTCTTCGATTAATTCTTTTAGTGGGCGCGGCTCATCCCGTCGTTTCAGCCCGCCATTGGCCACCGTCATTTTCAGCCGATGAAAGCCTGCCTCACGCCAGGCGATAGCCGCTTCTGCCAGCTCACCTTTGTCATAAGCCCCAAAGCCAAAGGTGGCGTAAAGCTGGCATTTGTCCCTTGCACCGCCTAATAGCTGGTAAATCGGCATATTCAGGGCTTTGCCCTTTATATCCCACAGCGCAATATCTATCGCCGAAAGCGCGTGCATCCCGGTGCCTGTTTGCCCCTTCGGGGCTAGCCCCCAATATAAGCGGTCAAACAGCTTTTCATGGGCAAGGGGGTTCTGGCCGACCAGCAGGGGCGCCGCATCGCTCAAAACCATTTCCTTTATCGGCCGGGCAAGACCGATAGTGGTCAGCCCATGCCCGGTAATGCCTTCATCGGTGTCTATTTCCACCACGCAAATCTGGTGGGACAGCGTTTTCACAGCAGGGGTGATATCCAGCCTGGTGGCCACCTCCAGCGCATAGGCTCTAAGCGCGGTAATTTTCATCGCCCTTGCCCCCCTTGTTTCTTGTCTAATTGGCTAGTGTGCAGACCAGTTGCTGACCATATTACAGGCAATGGAAAAAGCAGCCTGCATGGCCTTTACATCTGCCTTGCCTGTGCCGGCAATATCAAAGGCCGTGCCATGGGCAGGGGTGGTTACCGGAAAGGGGATGCCGCCCTGAACCGTAACACCGCGATCAAAGCCCATCAGTTTTAGCGCAATTTGCCCCTGATCATGATACATGGTGATGATGCCATCTACCTCGCCTGCCTTGGCTTTCAAAAAGACGGTATCGGATGGCCAGGGCCCGTCCACATTGACCTGACGGGATTGCAATTTATGCACCGCAGGCTGAATAACATCAATCTCTTCTGTGCCAAAATTGCCATTATCCCCGGCATGGGGGTTCAATGCCGCCACAGACAGACGCGGACGTGCCAGCCCGGAGCGTTTTAAAACCCCGTCGATCAAATGCACCGCTTTGGTGATGCGATCTTCATTTACATATCCCGGCACGTCTTTTAGCGCGATATGGCTGGATACGCGGCTTGTCCAGATGCCATCCAGGGTATTCAGCTCGGAGATATACCCCTCTACGCCCAAAAACTCTGCCATATAATGCAGCTCATCTTCATGGCCGAGGCCGGCTTGTATCAATGCCGCCTTATTAAATGGGCCAAAGGTGATGGCATCGATAATGCCTTCTTGTGCCAGGCGCAGGGCGGTATTCAGATTTTCCAGCGCAGACCGGCCATTGGCCAGGCTAACTTGGGCATGGGTAATCTTGTCGGCCTCGATGGTGTGCCGGTCAAAATGGGCAAAGCCGGAAATTTCTGTCCAGCTATCTTTATGCGGATCGCAATTCTGCATTTCGAACGCTGCACCAGCCTGAAGCTGGCCTAGCTGAAATAGATGACCATCGCCAATAAGTAAAATATCCGCCTGTTCGCGAATGTCCGGCTGGCTCAGTAATTTTGCTATTAATTCAGGGCCAATGCCGCCCGGGTCACCTGGAATAATACCGATACGTGGTTTGGTCATCTGATCTATCCTGTCTTTTTTATTCTGTTCGAGATATATTTTGCCCTATTTGGCGTCTTCTTCTTCTATCGTGCTGGCGATATTAATTATCGCTGTTTCCAGATGTGCGCGCAATTCCATGGCCGCCTGACCCGCATTACGGCTTAACAAGGCATCGGTAATTCTTTGATGCTGATTCAGGGTGTTTTCGCGCTGAACATGCATACGTGAGGATACAAATCGCGCCCGAAACAGGCGGGCATTATAATGGCGGTGGGTCTCAACCAATGGTGTATTATTACTTGCCGCAACAATGGCGCGGTGAAATTGCATATCCACCTCGAAAAAGGTCAGCGCATCTGCTGTATCGGATTTTTCCTGCATAAAATGATTTAAATCTGCGATCTTTTTTAATGTGGCATCAGATGCTTGTGTACAGGCCAGCTCGCCTGCCAGCGCTTCCAATGTGCCCAGCACTTGTATATTCTGGCGGATGGTTTCCAGAGAAGGATTGGCGATAAAGGGTCTGCGGGTTCGGCTATATTCTATCAACCCCTCGCTTTCCAGCATCCGCATCGCCTCGCGCATGGGGGTGCGGCTGATGCCCATCGCTTCGGCCAGATCGCGTTCCGGAATAGAGGTGCCAGGCGGCAGTTTTTCCAGCAAAATCAGCTCGCGCAGGGCATCGGCCGTATCTTCCCGCAGGGATTTTCTGGGCGCAACCTGTACATCGCTTTCCGCAATAATTTCACTTAATGAAGGATTTTTGCGCATCGCTCTAGCGCCCCCATTTTAGCACCAACGGGTCATGCGGGCGCATCAGCTCCAGCAAGCCTGCTTTTGTTTGTGGATGCAAGGGCTCTATCGGGTGGCGACAAAAATCGGACTTGATTACACCGCCCTCGACCATGGCTGCCTTTGTTGCGCGAAAACCGCATTGCCGATTTTCATGATTGATCACTGGCAACAGGCGGCTATAGCCAGCAATGGCCTGTTCGCGCCGCCCTTCCAGATGGTCAAAAATAATCGGGCGAATTAAATCGGGTATCAGGGCAGAGGTCATAGACCCTCTTGCCCCGGCATCCAGATCTGCCAGCAAGGTAATGGCTTCCTCGCCATCAAAGGGGGCTTCAATCGCCTGCCCGCCCTCTGCACAGAGTGCGCGCAATTTTGCCGCCGCCCCGGCACATTCAATTTTGAACATCCTGACCATTTCGATTTCATTGGCCATACGCACCAGCAAGGGGACAGGTAAATCCACACCCGATAGCGGGGCATCCTGAATCATGATAGAAATGCCTACCTCGCCCACCGCCTTTATCTGCTCAAAGCTCTGCTGGGGGGTGCCTTTCAAGAGGGCACCATGATAGGGTGCCATCATCATCACCGCTTCTGCGCCCAGCGATTTTGCCAATGTGGCGCGCTCTACGGCAATTTTTGTCGCAAAATGGCTGATGGTAACAATAACGGGGACTCTGCCAGCGGTATGTTCCAGGCTGAGTTTTGTCAGCTTTTCGCGCTCATCATCTGAAATTAAAAATTGTTCTGAAAAATTGGCCAGAACACAGATACCATCCACCCCCTGATCTATCATGCAATCAATGACCGCTTTCATGCCGTCATAATCTACCTCGCCATTTTCATGAAACGGGGTGGGGGCTACCGGCCAGATACCCTGATATTGTGCCTGTGTCATCCTTTGAACTTTCTTAAATCTACTTCTTTATCATGCTATCGCTATGGACAGCTTTGCTCCCCAAAATAAAGCGCCCTGATGCAGACCAAATCCGGTCGTTAAAAACGCCTTGTCTAAAATGGTATACCAAATAACGTTTGTAGTGCAAGCATAGATGCAAGGCAAATAAATGCCCTGTTTAAACCATTCTCAAAGACGAGATGATTTAGGGTTACCTTCCTTGCCAATTTGCCGGGCGTTTTTCAAAAAAGGCGGAAATGCCTTCCTTGAAGTCAGCGCTGCCAAAGCACATCTGGATCAAATCAT
>JAURQT010000070.1 GCA_030835985.1 Alphaproteobacteria bacterium | reverse complement strand
TCTATCAGATATAGACGAAAAGCCGTCCGCGATAGTCATCAGCCCTGTTCGGGCAAGGGTTGATGAAGGACTCACAGCGCCTATAAAGCTGGCAGAAATCAGCTTCAGAGATGACGCGCTGGGGGATAATAGCGTTCTTTTGTCGGATGCCGATCTGTTTTTTCTGGAGCCTGCAGCAGAAAAAAATACATTTGATTTGTGGCTGGCAGGCGGCCGGCAGCTTGATTTTGAAACCCGCCCCTTGCATTCGCTAACCCTCAGCTTTGACGGGACGGGCAGAGGCCCTGCCCCGCCTGACAGGATATTCTGGCTGGAGGTTGCAGACACAGATGACGCGGCAACGCGCCTGTCTTTTCAATATTTTATCCGCGAAGTTGGCGAAGGACGCACACAGGCCCGGCGGCTGGCCGATATTCTTTTTGAAGATGAAGATAGCAAGACAGCCTTTTTGCATAATGCCGCCGATATCCAGGATAACCCGCTATTTGAAATTAAAAATCAAAACCAGATTTGGCTGAAAACAGGGGCAGAGCTGGATTTTGAACGACAGGCCAGCCACAAGATAATGGTGTTTTATAAAGATAACCCGCTGGTGAAATCAGAATTTACCCTGATGGTCGGCGATCGTGATGATGCACCAACTGGCCTGCAGCTTATCGCTGGCTCACTAAATACGGATTTGTTGCGCCGCGGTGAGGGGCAAACCCTGTTTATCGAAGAAGGGGTTAGCAAGGAGACAGAATTATTCAAACTTGCCATAGAAGATGACGCGCTGGGTACCAATATCGTGACGATGAACCCCCGGCTTGCCCCGTTTTTCGAGGTGCGGCCAACTGATAACCGGCTGATTAAATCTGTCTGGCTAAAATCTGGCCAGATGCTGGATTATGAACAGTTTTCATCAATTGACCTTACGCTTTGGTTGGCCAACAACCTGTCTGCCACCAGCCGGATAGCCCTGGTGATTGAAAATAGGGATGAGGCAGAATTTTTCAGCCCCTGGCCCGAACGCCCTGTTGAAGGTAAAGTGCTCGGGCTGCCCATATTAAATGACCCGGATGGCGCTCTTAGAATACAGGCGGCCAGATGGTTTGGCAGCGCAAACGGGATAGATGGCTGGAAGGTTCTAACCGTCTGGCAGCGCGATTTATCCTATGTGCCGACACTTGGCGATGTTGGCCGTTTTTTGCGCGCAGAGGTGGCCTATATAGACGCTCTGAATGTGGCTAAAGAGATTTTCACCCCTGCCAGCCTGGTAGTAAAAAATACCAATAATCGCCCCCCTGTATTCACTTCTGATAGCGTGGCGCTTTTGAGTGAGGCGATATTCTAGCGTCCAACTGATAGCCTCTATCAGGCAACTATACGGGCGGATGTGGCTGGTAGCGAGGTGACATTTACCCTTTCCGGGGCAGATGCAGGACGGATGCGGATAGACCCGCACTCAGGCAGGATATTCTTTTTATCCGCCACACAGCCAGATGCTGACGGCCGGAAAACCCGTTATGATGTGGTGGTAGGCGCCCGGACAAGCCTGGAAGGGCAGGTACAAGAAGCCAGCCTTGCGGTGCGATTTGATGTCAAGGATGTCAATGATATTGCCCCTGACATTACCTCGGCAGATACAGCAAGCCCTTTGAATGAAAACAGGCTGTTAAATCGCGGCCATTTTATCTATCAGGCCAGTGCTACTTTTGACACAGAGCCGATTATCTGGTCGCTAGCCGGGGCGGATAGGGCGCTGTTTTCCATCGATAGGGATAGCGGCATCGTGACGGTTAAAAACTTTATTCAGCCAGATTATGAGCGTGATGCAGATGGCTATCAGATAGAGATAATTGCCCGTTCCGGTGCATTGCAAGACCGTCTGTCTGTTGCTATCCCCATCACTGATATTGATGAATATCCTGGCCAATTAATTGTGCAAACGCTGACAGGACGCCTAACCGAAAACATGGATACCAGCCGGCCGATAAAAATCGCCACTATTCGGCTTGAGGATGATGGGCTGGGCAGCAACTATTTATTTCTGACAGGCGAGAAGAAAGATAAATTTGAGCTGCGCGCGGACGGGTTATATCTGGCAACAGGGGCAGAGATAGATTTTGAAGAAAGAGGCGGCAGCCACCTGCGCGTGACGGTTGATATTAATGCAAGCGGCCAGAAGCTGGCAGATTTTGCTCTGCCACAATCCATCGCCCTGCGCGTTATAAATATAGATGAGCCCGGCCAATTTGCGGCATGGACAGGCTATCCGGTGATAGGCGGAACATTAATCGCCCCCGTGTTAAGCGATCCGGACGGCAGGATAACAAACCTCACCTATCAATGGCAGTCACAAATACTTGGCCAGGAGTGGCAGGATATCTTGCATGCCGAAACAGCTGAATATACGCCTCGCCCTGAGGATATCCATAAATTTTTGCGCGTGATGGCTTTTTATGATGACAGAGAGGGGGCAGACAAATCTGCCATTTCAGATATAAAGGATTCAGTAAAAGAAGTTGCTACTACAGCCCGTAATACGCCGAGTAGGTCTGTTGAAACGCCCCCTTATGATGAGGAGATTTATGGC
>JAURQT010000069.1 GCA_030835985.1 Alphaproteobacteria bacterium | reverse complement strand
TTCTGTCAGGACAACATCTCTCAAAAATAACTGCGGAAGATCAGGTCGGTCATCGTACATGGTTTAAAACATTTGATAGGTTCTCCTGCAAATATTCCGCTGTGGTCAACATAGATCGGCCAACATATTATTTACGCGCCTTACTCCAAACTTCCCTTTCCCAGCTGCCCAGTGACGTGGTCAAATACTTGATGCCATCAAGGTACTGCATTCCAGAAGATTTTCTTGAATTCACCGCAAAAGAGTTTGCTGGTCTTTATGGGGGTGAGGCAATATTGGCCATGCAAAACTGGATTGAAAAAAATCTTTCCTACGAGAGCGGCGCCAGCTCTGTCATGACTGATGCAACAGCAAGCTTCAATCTACGAAAAGGTGTTTGTAGAGATTACTCTCATATCTTAATCGCAATGGCGAGAGCAATTACTATCCCTGCCCGGTTTGTTAGCGCATATGGGCCAAATGTAATACCCAAAGATTTTCACGCTCTTGTAGAAGTTTATCTGGATGGAGCTTGGCACCTAATTGATCCAACAAAAATGAGTACAGCCAGTGAAACTATTATAATTGGGGTTGGGAGAGACGCTGCAGACGTACCGTTCTTGTCCTCTTTCGGGATGGCAAATTTTGAGCTACTGTCTGTTCAAGTTTCTCGGGCTTAGAGACCTTGCTGCTTTTGTTGAATGAGTAGGTTTAAATCCATGGATATAGAAAATAGCTTCTTTGATGAAATGTACACAAAAGACGGCCAAGTACGTGCACCCTACATCTTATACAATCAATGGTTAGCAAACCAAGACTCAGCCAAACTTATTAAAAAATCAAGAGAAGCTGAAGCCTTTTTCCGCCGAATTGGGATCACTTTCAATGTCTACGGCAAGGAAATGTCCAAAGAAAGGTTAATTCCATTTGACCTCATCCCCCGAATTATTGCGAACACTGAATGGACACATCTTGCGAGAGGAATTGAACAGCGCGTTCGTGCAATTAATGCCTTTCTGCTTGATATCTATGGAAGCCAAGAAATTTTGAAGGCTGGACATATTCCAACAGAGCTAATCCACCAAAATGATGCCTTCCTTGGTCAAATGATTGGCATGAAACCACCTGGTGACGTTTTCACCCATATCGTGGGAACAGATATTGTTCGCACTGGTGAAAATGAATTCTTTGTTCTTGAAGATAATGTTCGCACCCCGTCAGGGGTCTCATATATGCTTGAGAACCGTGAAACTATGTTAAACATGTTTCCTGAGCTTTTTAGTCAAAACAAGGTTCAGCCTGTAAACAATTACCCAAAAATGTTAAAAGAATCTCTTGTCTCGTGCGCTCCAAAATCTTGTTCAGAAAAGCCAACAATTGCTATTCTAACGCCAGGCATTCACAACTCCGCTTATTTTGAGCATTCTTTCTTGGCAGACCAGATGGGTGTTGAGTTGGTTGAGAGTCAAGACTTGCGAGTGATAAATGGACACGTAGCAATGCGAACGACGCGTGGTTACAAAAACATTGATGTCCTTTATCGCCGGGTTGATGACGAATACCTTGATCCTTTAAATTTTAGGCCAGAATCAATGTTAGGTATTCCAGGCATCTTTGACGTCTATCGAGCAGGAAACATCACAATCACTAACGCTCCAGGCACTGGGATAGCTGACGATAAGGCAATTTATTCTTATATGCCTGACATAATAAAATTTTATACTGGAGAAACAGCACTTCTGCAGAATGTTAAAACATGGCGTTGCTCTGAGCCACGTGCTTTGCAATATGTGTTAGAAAACCTATCAAAACTTGTTGTAAAAGAGGTCCATGGATCTGGTGGTTATGGTATGTTAGTAGGGCCAGCTGCTAGCAAAAAAGAACTTTCTGCGTTTACCAGTAAACTAAAACGAAATCCAAAAAACTATATTGCTCAACCGACACTAGCTCTTTCGACTGTTCCAATTTTTACCAAGAAACAATTAGCACCACGTCATGTAGATCTTCGGCCATTTGCATTAGTTTCACCAAAAAAAATCAAAGTCACACCAGGGGGGTTAACACGAGTTGCATTGAAGGCTGGTTCATTGGTCGTTAATTCAAGTCAGGGTGGCGGCACAAAAGACACCTGGGTACTAGGGGAATAAAGGTATGCTGGGCAAAACTGCTGGCGGTATTTATTGGATGTTTCGTCTTTTGGAGCGAAACGAGAACACGGCCAGATTAGTGGAGGCAGGATTTAGAATTGCTCTCACACGCTCTCAAAGCCCTGTTTCAGAATGGAAATCTGTGATAAAAACAGCAGGCGTGGAAACCTACTACGAAATTAAGTACGGTACTTATGATGCAACCAATGTCATTGATTTCCTGTTGCGTGACACTTCAAACCCTTCGAGTGTAATGTCCACTATTGAGAATGCCCGAACCAACGCTAGAATGGTCCGAACAGCGCTCACAACAGAAGTTTGGGAAGCCGTCAATGAAAGCTGGATGACACTTAAAACATTGCTGAACCGTCCTATTCAAGAAACTGAATTACCAACAATTTTGGGAACTATTCGAAGAAACTGTGCGTTAGTACGTGGCTCTATGTACGGCACCATGTTACGAAATGAAATTTTTGATTTCGCTGCGCTGGGTATAGCCCTCGAGAGGGCTGACAACACCGCTCGCATCATAAATGTAAAATATCATACATTCATTCCATCGACTGACTTTTTTGGCTCCTCGTTAGACGACATTCATTGGGAAACAATTTTAAGATCTGTCTCAGGATACCGCTCTTTTGGATGGGCAAATGACAATGAAATGTCAGCATCTTCAATAGCAGAATATTTGATTCTAGACCCCCGATTTCCACGTTCATTAAAATTTTGTTATACAACTCTAATACAAAACCTTGATAATTTATCTCAAAACTGCACTGCAGGTGAAAACTGCCAAATTAAAGCAAATGCAGTTTTCACTCATCTTGAGAACAACAGCATCAAATCAATTTTTAAATATGGATTGCATCCATTCATGAAAGACTTCATCAAAGAGACAAATGAGCTAGGCTCGCAAATCGAGTTGGATTATCAGTTTTATCATTAAACGAGCGACATTGTGATCTTATCAATCAAACACACAACAAGCTACTCTTATGAAGAGGGCTTGACTCATGCTCAGCAGCAAATTCGGTTAAAGCCGTCCAGCAACCTGCTGCAAAAGGTTTTGAATTGGGATGTTGATGTAGAAGGCGGCCAAATCGAGCTGATTTATCCTGACCAATTCGATAACCAAACCATGCTTATCCAAGCAAAATGTGGTCAAAATAAAATAAGAATTACTGCCCACGGTAAGGTGGAAACGATAGATAAGATTGGTGTTTTGGATGGAAAAAATGAACTTATTCCACCAGGGTACTTTGTAAAAAAAACGCCTCGGACTTTAGCTGGAGCTGGGATTAAATCTATTGCCGGAAAGGTAGGAAGCAAGACAAACCTTATTACAGAACTGCATTCATTATCTAATATTATTCTTAAAGCGGTGCCATATTGTTCAACTATCACTACTACAGAGACTACTGCCGAAGAGGCTTTTAAAGCCGGTGTTGGTGTTTGCCAAGATCATGCCCAAATTTTTATTTCGGTGCTGAGACACCTCAGCATACCTGCCCGTTACGTAAGTGGCTATTTATTGACTGAGGATAGCGTTTCACACGAAGCAAGTCATGCGTGGTCTGAGGTTTTCATTAAGGGACTCGGTTGGGTTGGGTTTGATGTTTCAAATGGTGTCTCTCCCGATGAAAGGTATGTTCGCCTGGCTGTTGGTCTAGACTCCTTTGACGCAGCGCCAATCCGAGGCATTCGGGTAGGCGGTCAGAATGAATCCATGCTTGTATCTTTGCAGATACAGCAGTAGGTCTATGATCTCGGTCCAAAAATTCTTAATCTGTGGAACTTCAAAATGACTTATTGTGTTGGCCTGCGTTTAAATGCAGGCTTGGTTTTCATGTCAGACACTCGCACAAATGCCGGTGTAGACAATTTCTCAAAAACCAAAAAGATGTTCACCTGGGCCGTTCCTGGGGAACGTTTTATAACTCTAATGACTGCTGGGAACCTTGCAACAACTCAGTCTCTAGTGAGCTTGCTCGATGAGCGCTCGAAAGCACCGAAGCACCGAAGCCCAACCATTTTAAAGCAACCAACAATGTTTGAAGTTGCGAGGTTGGTAGGGGCAACTTTAAAGGAAGTAATAGGCGAGAGCAACGCAACAGCCAAAGATGAAACATCTAAATTTCGCGCTTCGCTTATTCTTGGCGGGCAAATCAAAGGTGGCGCCTCAACTATGTTCTTCATTTATCCAGAGGGTAATTTTGTTGAGGTCACGGACGAAACTCCATTTTTTCAAATTGGTGAAGCCAAATATGGGAAACCAATCATCATAAGAGTATTTGATCAAAAAATGTCATTCAATGATTCTGTTAAACTGTTAATGGTTTCATTTGACTCAACAATTAAATCTAATTTGTCCGTAGGACTGCCTATTGATATTCAAACCTATGAGGCAGATAGCTTCAAAATTGGTCATCAGGTTAGATTAGACGAAGATGATGAGTATTATCAGTCTATATCATCTGGGTGGGGCAACGCCCTGAAACAGGCTTTTGAGACATTACCGTCATTCAAGTTTTAGTTGTTGAAAGAAGGATAGCCCAACAAAAAGGCAAATGACGTATTAATTTTTTGCCAAAGTGTTGGCAATCGCGGTCTCTCCAGGAGTGCTATTACCCCAATTTCTGGACATTTTGAGTTTATAGGCGCCACTTTAAAAAATTTGGCATCACTCAATTCACTTTACTACAAAACGTGCTTTTCTTTACTACAACAAAATAATATACTGATTTTATTATAATTTAAATTACGATCTGTGTACTCCGAAGGCAGAGGTCAGAGGTTCGAATCCTCTCGGGTGCGCCATTTCTCCCCATGAAACCCTGTTGCAACCCATTGGAAACAAGCAGCTCCTACTGTTTTGCTTTCTGGAGGGCAAACCAAATGGGCAACCATTTTCAGCTTTTAAAACGCCTTTCTCAGATTAAAAAAGGCAAGAATTATCAAGGGCAGACAAATGGCAAAGGCATAACGGATGCCAGCTTCTTCTGCCACCAGCCCCAATAGCGGCGGGGCGGCCAGAAACAGACAGAAAGAGACTTGAGCAAGGGCGGCAATATTAACAGAGGCAGGCCTGTCTTTAAGCTGTGCGGCAGCAGACATGGCAAGCGGAAAAACCACTGAAGAGCCGGCCCCCAGACAGGAAAATCCAAGCAAGGATAATGCCCAGTAGGGCGAAAAAATAATCATCAAACTGCCAGTGAATATAAGCCATAGGCAATGATTTACAATTCTGCGCGGGCCATATTTATCTACAAAACCATCTGCAAAATATCGCGTTATAAACTGACAGAATGCGGTCAATGCAAGAGCCAACCCATTAATAACAGGCGGGGTGTTAAATACATCACGCATATAGATTACAGACCAGTCTATGGCAGAACCTTCGGCAAGCATTGCCGGCAAGGTTAGAAAAACCAGTATCATGACCGCATAGGTGGGGCGCACAAACATAGCTGTTCCCTCAGCTATAGAGGGACGCGGCGGGGCGGGTCGATAACGGATAAAAATAATGGCGGTGGCCATAACAACTATCAGACCAAAACAAATAAAATGCAGCTGAACAGAAATGCCGAGCTGGCTGACGATGGCACCTAGAATTCCAGTACCAAAAAAGCCAAGCGACCAGAATGCATGAGCTCTATTCATAATCCGGTAACCCAGGTGATATTCTACCCGGTCTGCCTCCAAATTCAGCAGGACTTCAATTGCGCCCACCGCAAGGCCGCCAAATAGCAAGCTGAAAAAGAATTCAGCAGGGGCGCTGGCAAAAGCGGCCATGACATAGGACATGGCTATCAATGCCATGCCAGATATCATAACCAGCCTGACAGAATATCGGCGCAACACCCTGTCTGCCAGCAACAGTGAAATTTGCAAGCCAATTGGCAGGCCAATAAGGGCAAGCCCCAGCGTGCCTTCACTCAATCCCATAGCAAGCTGTATGTCGCCAATGCGCGGAAATAACGTACCAAGACCAAATGAATAAAGGAAAAAACCGATAAAAACGGGATAAGGTGAAATCATCTACCCAAAATAGCATAGCTCCCTGATAAGGCTAACAGGAAATATCAAGGGCTGGTAAAATCTGCACGCATCATGCTCCGGGCAGGGCTTAATATCCCATTTGTTTGCGACCAAGCGCCGATAAATCGGCTTTTTCATACCGGCCCCTGAAGTCAACCTCATAGTTTTCAGCAGCAAAATCAGGCGAGCTGCGCCCCTCTTCAAAGGGGGGTCTCTGTTTGTTCAAAAACGCTCTGTTCTTTTCACAATCAGGGGCAGCCCCAATATACATCACATTGCTGTACCCGCTATTGTTGTTTACATCCTCAACACCATGGACAACATCCGGATGCCACCAGACCGTATCACCGGGACGCACTTCTGGGATAGGAACATAAGCGCGCAATAATTTTGCATGATATGTGTCCTTTACAACCATAGCACGGCCGGGTTCAGCCTCGCACAGGCTGCTCTCCTCTACATCATCCTGCAATGCCCGCAGCAGCATCCATCCCATCGCACTGGCAATCGGCACAAGATTAAGCGTGCCATCGCCTGGCCCCTGACGGGTTAAGGCTGTCCAGCCCTGATAAGTTCTGAACATCGAACAAACCGCAGGAGAGGGAATTTCAGACGAGGTGGTTCGATAGGCGGCATCAAAAGGGTCATATTGGTCAATCTGGCCGGAAAAAATATGACGATAGACATTACGATAGCCATCATCCAGCCAGCGTTCAACAGACCCGCCATCAATATGAGGGCTTAAACCAAGCGTGTTGTCGCCGGGTTCACGCTGGCGGAGGCGGTCTGCATACAAACATTCCTGATCCGGGTTAAATTCAACCCCGTTTTCAGAATCCCATTTCCACAACCGATTAAGCCAGGAACGCAATTCAGCCATTTCAGGCGAGGTTCTGGCTTCCATCTGCGGGCGTGACCAATAGAGCCCGAAAATTTGAGGCTTGCCGCTGGCCAAAGCAGAAAAATATTTATCCATTCCCGCTTTTTGTGCCTGCTTATCGAAATAATTATTCTCGCGCACATAATCCAGCAGGCTTTCATTCCACTGGTCAACGCGGCTTTTTGAGAAGACATTGCGGACAATCACACATCCCCTTTTGCGAACCATGTCAGCAAAATCATCATCGGCAGATGACAAATTATGAAAGGAAATTTCCGGAACAGGGCTCTTGCCCCTGGAAACAAGTTCTTCGATCTCGCGGATCTCGCGTTCGATTTTAGCATCCATAAGGTCAAATGCTTTTTTAAAATCAACAGCGCCGCCGGATAGCTCGGATTTGGCTATTTTTATTTCTTCATCAATATGGTCGGTATTGATGGTCATTCTAGCTCTCCTGTTTGCCAATGCTCATAAAATTAAACAGTAAAAAAAATAGCCAATTGATCAAGCAAAAATGCTGTCTTATGCGCAGGCAGCTTTATCCGGATATCACAGCAAAAACTCGTGGCAAGCCAGACAGAAGCTACGCCTTTAATTCTTTGAGTGAATGTTTGCCCAGCACAGATAATATATCCCAGCAAGCACCCATCGTGTGATAATCTACCTTGCCCGCAGGTGATTTATAGGGCTCTATCCAGTTGCCCTCTTGCGAGGTAATGCGATACCAGCCGCCATTGTGATGGTCTATCAGATGATCCCATGACCATTGCCATAGCCGGTGATAATCTGCCTGATAGCGCACAAGCAAGGTGCGCTGATATAGCCGCCAGGATGTAGCAATCGCCTCTGCCTGTACCCAGAAATATTTATGGGCATCGGCAAAGCGGCCATCCGGGGCATAGCCATAAACCAGCCCACCATAAGCCGTGTCCCAGCCTTTTTCCATCGCTGTATCAAACAGGCGAATAGCGGTTTCCAGATACCAGTCTTCCGGGCTAATCCGGTCTAGCTGTAACAGTAACTTTGCCCATTCGATCTGATGGCCTGGCTGAAACCCCCAGGGTTTGAACAAATCATCCGGCTTATCGATATTATACTGCCAGTCGGCCTGCCAGCCGGTATCATAATGCTCCCATATCTGCCCCCCGGACTGAGCGGCCAGCACCACACAAAATTGATGGGCAATCTGTTTTGCGCGGGTCAGAAACTGTGCATCCCCGGTCGCTTCATAAGCGGCAATCAGCGCTTCGACACTATGCATATTGGCATTCTGGCCGCGATAATCCGAGAGGCTGGCAAGGCTTATATCGCGCTCGTCTGCATAGGCATTATGTTCTGCCTCCCAGAATTGCTTTTCCATAAAATCATAAACTTGATACAGGGTCTGTTTGGCGCCGGAAATATTCAGTTGCCATGCACAGGCAGATGCCAAAAGCACAAAAGCATGGCCATAGGCCATGGCGCGCCCATCTTCTATCTTGCCTGCCTGCAGCTGCCAGATATAGTGGCCATCTGTGCCATGCCGGTGGTGTTCAAGAAAGGTAAAGCCATGTTCTGCCCATTCCTGATAGCGCTTGTCACCTGTCTGAAAATAGGCATTTACATAATTAAAGACAAAGCGGGTAGAGCTGACCAGATGGCGGGTGTCTGCATCATAGATAGTACCGTCATCCAGAAAATGATGAAAAAATCCGCCCCGCTCATCAAACGCGTGCGGCGCGTAAAAATCCAGAATAGTGCAGATATGTGCCTTTAGAAAATCAGCCGATTCAAAATCAGGATAGCCCATCTATTTCTTCCATCTATTACCCGCAATTAAAAAAGATCATTTTTTTCAGATTATTACTGGGGGAAAAAATTTCCCTGTCTTTTATATGTCTTTTACCTGTCTTTTACCTGTCTTTTAAAAACATCCAGGCCTTATCTAGCAAGCCGTAAACCCGCCATCGACAGGCAGGCAGACGCCGGTAATCATTGACGCTGCATCACTTAACAGAAAAACGATGGGGGCGGCTATCTCATCTTCTGTGGCCCATCGACCCAGCGGCATTTGATCCAGAAACGGCTCGCCTATATCCGGGCGTCCCCAATAAAATGCCGACATTTCTGTCATGACAACAGTGGGATTTACGCTATTTACGCGGATACCATATTTGCCAAGTTCCAGTGCAGATACGCGTGTTATGTTATCCAGCGCGGCTTTGGATGAGCCATAGGAGATATGCCCCTTTAGCGCAACCAGCGCGGCCTGGCTGGATACATTTACAATTGCGCCTCCCTTGCCAAGGCGGATCATTGATTGTGTGGCATATTTGGTGACCAGCAGCGCACCGCGAGCATTTATGGATATAACCTTGTCGAATATATCGATATCTGTATCCATTGGCGTTGCTATTTCACCGCCAAACCCGCCACAATTGACAACGCCCCACACATCCAGCCCTTCTATCGCTTCGCGGACACCTTCCTCAGAGGCAAGATCAAATGGCAGAGTGGCACAGCCTGTCTCTTTTGCCAATTTATGCAACTGATCTGTATTTTGCCCCGATGCAATTACATTTCCGCCTGCAGAGCAGAGTTGCCGCACGGTTGCTGCGCCAATACCGCCAGAAGCCCCGGTTACCAGAATTGCGCCCTTATCGCTAAATTTATACATCATCTATTTTCCGGCTGGCACTGGCGCATCCCCCTCAATCAGACCGGCAGCTTTCAGCTCTGCCCAAAAGTCGCCTGTGACAGGGGTTTGAAACCAGTTGAGGATTTGCTGTAATTCATTTGCATCGCGGGGGCCCGGGATCACGGATGTAACCAGGTCATTGCCAAGCGGAAATTGCAAAGCGGCAGCGGCAATTGGAATATTGTGTTTATCCGCGATAGCCCCGATTTTACGGACTTTATCGACGATATCGGCAGGTGCCTTTGCATAGTTCCACATTTCGCGTCCAACCAGCACCCCTGAATTAAAAGGGCCACCACAGATAATGCTTGTACCTGCAGCACGGCAAGAGGGGAAAAGGTCATGAAGGGGTGTTTGTTCCAGAAGCGTATAGCGACCCGCCAGCAAAAACACATCCCAGTCGCCGATACCCAGCGCATCCATACAAACAGCATTCTCGTTCACGCCAAGACCAATAGCCTTAACCAGCCCGGCGGCGCGCAACTCAGCCATCGCTGTGTACCCACCATCAGCCAGATCCTTAAAATGGCGGCTATTTTCATCCCCATGGGTAAATACACCGATGTCATGCGCCAAAAGAACATCTATTCGGCTAAGGCCAAGTCGTTGCAGACTATCCTCAAAGCTCCGCATAACGCCATCATACCCATAGTCATAGACGACATGAAACGGCAGCGGGTCAACCATGCCAAAGCTGGCCGGATTATCGACCGGCCCCGGACGCAGCAATCTGCCAACTTTATCTGAAAGGATATAATCGCTGGAACGCAGCAGATCGCCCATCACCCGCTCAGACCGGCCAAAACCGTACCAGGGTGCTGTATCGAAATAACCGATGCCGGCCGCCTTGGCAGCGGCGATCAATTCAACTGCCTGATTATAGCTTAAATCGACGAAATTTCCCCCTAGAGGGGCGCCGCCCAGACCAAGCGTGTCGATCATCAGTTCAGTTTTTCCAACCTGGCGTTTTTCAATCGCTCGCGACATCTTTTTTATACTCCTTTTACCTGAAATGAATGATGACCCGGCTTTGCCCTCAAATACCGCGCTTGCGTCTTCGGTGTTTCATCGCCTCATGCGCCTCAGCGGTTCCATCATGAAAAGACCCAAACCATTTATCAAGCGGTACCATGCCGTCAGCATAATTCACCTCAAAATATTTATGGTGCAAATAATGCGCATAATAGGAAGTATCAATAGAAGCGCTATCGCCTGTTGCTACCCGGTCAAATCCGGTATGACCCTGTGCCGGTGCCAGACTAAGCCGGGACAACAAATTGATTATATGGACAGGGTGCGCAGGCACAATAAAAAATATAAGAGCTGAGGAAAAATAGATAATATGCTCCAGAGGGTGCATCGATAGACCTGACCAGGGGCCGGGGTTGTTGTTCCGGTGGTGCAAGTGATGGGCGATACGATACAGCCATGGGAAATGCAAAAAACGATGTGCGAAATAAAAACCCACCTCATGCACAAACGGCACCAGAAAAAACAGGGCGATAAACATCACCGGATTTTCTGAAGGGGTAATCATCGCTACATAGCCATTTGCACACGACCAAAGAAGCAGCACCTCGTAACAGGTCCAAATCGGCACGCCGCTGACCAGCGTCCAGAAGATATTATCATGGGTCTGGTTGTTGAACGTAAAACGCTCTGCTGTTTCCTCCGGCCAATTCCGGTTATATTTAAAGCTGGTGCCCTGCTTGCGCCATACATAGAGCCAGATATGCCAGCTTCCATAAACAAGCAGCGCAAGAACGATATTGCGTACCAGAATTACACTAAACCAGAACAGGCTGAATGTCTGAAAATGTACCAGTTGCGGCGTCAGAAAATACCAAATGCCGATGGCAGCGATGGCATAGAGCAGGTTCCAGGGGAGCAAATATCCAGGAAAGGCAAAAAACCATTTCAGAACCGCCCCGGGTTTTGGCGGCCAGGCAAAAGCAGGGCCATAATCTATCGGCTTTTTAGGGGAGAAATTGCCCCGTGCATCCCTGCTGCCAAAATTCATCTCATCCATTTTGCTGCTACCTGACTATATCAATGCGACTTTTATCCCGGAACATCCATTATTGATATCATTGCCTGAATTTTATATGGCTATGTTTTTTTCCAGATTTCCATGTAAAAAATTTCAAATCAAAACAACGGTAATTTCGACTGCCGGTGAAAAAAAAACTAATTCTGCTTCTATACTATTCCCAGTCTGGAATTTTTACACTACTCTTTTTTGACGAAGTTTTCCCCGTCACCATAATAAAGCAAGACAAGGTGAGGGTGAGACTAACCAAAACGGAGGAAGTTAAAATGCAATTTCGCAGAAGTTTATTAGGCCTTGCGGCTGGCGCTATGGCGCTTGTCGGAACGGCTCCATTATCTGTGGCAGGAGAGTTTGATGGTGTCACAGTTAACATCCTGACGCGCCCGGGCTATGTGATCGCCGGCCGCCTTGTTGAAAGAGGGGTGGAATTTCAAAAAGCAACGGGGGCAAAGATTGTTGTCACTGAAGTACCCTATGCCGAGATTTTTCCCAAGATTCAAAGTGACTGGTCAACCGGCACGAACTCAATTGACGTAGGTGTTTTTGCCGCCGGTTGGGGCGTGGAGCTTGACGCAGCAGGTCTTCTGGAAGATCTTGATCCCTATATCGCCAAGGATGACAAAATCGACCTGGACGATGTCGCCCCTTACTTCCGCGAGTTTGGTCAGAAGGTTGGCGGCAAGACTAAACTGCTTATGGTCGATGGCGACTTCCAGATGGTCTATTACCGCAAGGATGTGCTGGAGGCCGCTGGCCAACAGCCGCCAAAGACATGGGAAGACTATATTGACGTGGCCTCAAAAATTCATGGCACGGACATGAATGGCGATGGCGAGGGTGATTTTGGCTCGTGTATTTTCAAAAAGCGTAATGCACAATCCTATTTTGCTATCCAAACCTTTGCTGCACCTATCGTCCAGACAAAGGGTACGGCTCAGGGTTTCCACTTCAATAGTGCCACAATGAAGCCTATTATCAATAATGCAGGCTGGAAAAAGGCGTTTGAGCTTTATAAGGAAACTGGCAAATATGGCCCGCCTGACGAGTTGAACCTCGATATTGGTGACACCCGCGCATTGTTTAAGGCTGGCCGTTGTGGTCTGCTGGTCGAATGGGGTGATCCAGGGCCGCTGCAGCTTGATGATGATGCAACCGCTATCAAAGGCAAGCTTTATGCGATTTCCGGCCTGGGCTCGCGGATGGTTCTGAACAGATCTACAGGAAAACTTGTCCCGGCAATCAAGTCGAATGCACCGCACTCGATTGATGGTATCAATTATGCACCATTCGCTGCTTTTGGTGGCTGGGCCGGCGCCATTAATAAAAAGGCAGACCAGAAGACAAAAGATGCTGCCTATGCGTTCCTTTCCTATATGAACCAGTCTGCGCAATCGAGTGTGGATGTTACCATTGGCGCGACAGGCTATAATCCTTATCGTTTGTCACAACTATCCAGCCCTGACCTGTTCATAGAAGCTGGTATGCCAAAGGAACTTGCCGAGAACTATATCGGTGCTATCAATGGGGCTCTGAGCAACCTCAACATGGCGTCCGATATGAAGATTCCTGGCGCACAGAAATATACTTCCGTCGTTCTGGATACCGAGCTTGCCCGTTATCTGGCAGGGGAAATCACCGTTGATGAGGCGCTGGAAAATATCGAGGAAGGCTGGGAAGAAATCACCGAAGATTTCGGTCGTGACGAGCAGATTGCCGCTCAGGCACTTGCGCTTGGCAGCTGATGCAAAACCCAATGCCTTACAACACAAAAAACATCCAGCCGGGGAATTCCCCGGCTGGCATTTCATCAGGCGATAAGTGGCGCGAATGGTGTGACCGCCATGCGGGAAGCTTTTTCATCGCGCCTGCGGTAACGCTTATCCTGATTTTTGCTATTTTTCCAACTATCTATTCCATGGTGTTCGCGCTGAGCCGGGTAAGGTTTACAGGCGATGGCCTGAAATTCCGCTATGTCGGATTTCGTAATTTCGAAAAGCAGTTTTTTGGCAGCAGCGAGATGCATTTTCTGGGTCGAACCGAGCCGGTCAGCATTTTGGGGATGATTATTTTTGCTGTCATTGTTGTGGCTGTTCTCTGGTGGCTCTACCGTTCCTGGAAGACTGCAACCTGGGTGCGGATGCTGGGGCGTTCTATCTCGGCTGCGATGGCCATTTTCCTTGCCTGGATTTTATGTGCCTCGCTTCTTTCCGGCAATTCTATCGGTACGCTTTACACAACGTTATTTTATGTTTTATTTGGCTGTGCGGTGCAGTTTGCAATCGGTACGGGCCTGGCATTCCTTTGCTCTCAACCCATTAGGGGCAGAAATTTTTTCCGGGTGCTATTCTTTATCCCGCTAATGGTAACGCCCCTGGGGGTCGGCTTTGCCATGCGGATGATAGCAGATGTAACCAAAGGGCCATTTGAGCCTATTCTCGGCCTCCTTGGTCTGCAGGATTGGGTGTGGTCGGCCAGCCCCTGGTCTGCCAGATTTGTTATGGTCATCTGTGATTCCTGGCAATGGATACCCTTTATTTTCATCTGTATGCTGGCCGCGCTCGAAAATGTGCCACGCGACCATGTCGAAGCGGCGCAGGTTGATGGTGCTTCCAGTTTTCATATTTTTCGCGAGGTGACCTGGCCGCAGGTTGTGCCGGTTGCCGTTACCGTTTTGTTGATCCGCGCAATTGAGGCTTTCAAGATTATGGATCTTCCCAATATCATGACCGGCGGCGGCCCTGGTTCTTCTACGGAATCCATGACCCTGCATTCGGTCTATGTCTGGCGGGCTAATGATATAGGCTCATCTGCTGCTATTGCCTATCTCTTATTGATCCTGACGGTAGTGGTCTGTGCCTCCTTTTTTAACTACGTGGTTCTCGGCCAGATTAGAAAGGCACGATCATGAAGGATGTAATTGTCAAATTTGACCCTCAGAATCGCAGCCTTATGGAGCGCCTTTTCGAGCCGCCGGCTATTGGCAAGATGGCGCCGTTTACCAAGGTCGCTGTCTATTCTTTTCTGGCCATCTGGTCGTTCTTTGTGCTGTTCCCGATCTATTGGGTGATCATCACTTCTTTTAAGGATGCCGCGGCGGTAAATCAGGGGCCGAACTTCATCCCGTTTATCGATTTTCAGCCAACCCTTGATGCCTGGCGGATAAATTTCACCGCAGATCCCTATTGCGATATAGCGTCCATCGCACGCCAGATTTATCTGCTTGCCCATAATAGCGTTATCTTTGTCCTGTCGCCCTTTGTTTCGCTGCAACCTATGGAACCGCAGATTTGCAAGATTTATCTGGCGTTCACAAACTCGGTTGTCATCAGCATTATCTCGACAATTTTCTGTGTCGCGGTGGGCTCAATGGCCGCCTATGCCCTTGCCAGAATTCAGTATAAACCGAAATTCGGCAATATCATGATATTTGTGCTGCTGATCCTTGCGGTTATTTTAGTCACCACTTATTCCGGTATTCCCTGGTGGATGTCCTCTGCCGTGGCTCTGGCACTTTTCTTTTTCCTTGCACGGTCAATTGGCCGTCATTTCAAAATGTCGCTCGGTAATGGTGATATTTTATTCTGGATGATTTCCCAGCGTATTCTGCCCCCTATCGTGGTGGTGATCCCGCTTTATGTGATGTTTCAGGCCGTTGGCTTGCTGGACACCCATCTTGCCCTGATTTTGCTCTATGCTGTCGCCAACCTGCCCATTGTGGTTTGGCTGATGCATGATTTCTTCGCCAACCTGCCGATTGAGCTTGAGGAATCAGCACAGCTTGATGGCGCAACAAGATTTGGCATTTTCTGGGAAATCGTGATGCCGCTTACCAGACCGGGCCTCGCCGCTACAACCTTGCTGATCCTGGTGCTTAACTGGAACGAGTATCTGTTCGCTGTCTTTTTGGCGACCGTCAAGGTTCAGACGATGCCTATCATGGTCGCGGCAAAGAATACGGGCGAGAAAGGCGTATTATGGTGGGAGATGTGTGCGGTGACCGTCGTGATGATCATTCCGGTTATTATTATGTCGGTTCTATTGACACGGTTTATTTCAAAAGGCGTTCTTCTTGGCGCGGTGAAAGGGTAGGTATGACAGGTAACCCAACAAAGGCCTCGGTCAGATTTGACGGCGTTCAGAAAAGCTTTGGTACTGTAAAGGTGCTGGAAGAATTCAACCTGGAAGTTCAGCCAGGGGAATTCCTGGTACTGCTTGGGGCTTCCGGATCTGGCAAGACAACAGCCTTGCGGATACTCTCCGGGCTGGAGACACCGAGCGCAGGACAGGTCTATATCGGAGAGCGGGATGTCACCCAGGTGCTGCCTAAATATCGGGACATCTCGATGGTGTTCCAGTCTTACGCGCTTTATCCGCACAAGACGGTTGCCGAGAATATCGGTTTTCCCCTGAAGGTTAAAAAAATGCCAAAGGCGGCGATGGAGGAGGCTATTCTGGATGCGGCAAAGCAGGTACAGCTGGAGGCGCTTCTGGATCGCTATCCGCGTGAGCTGTCCGGTGGCCAGCGTCAGCGTGTTGCGCTGGCACGTGCCATAATCCGCCGACCATCTGTTTTCCTTATGGATGAGCCATTATCAAACCTCGATGCCAAGCTGCGCGGTCATATGCGCGCCGAGCTAAAGCATATGCAAGCCACGCTCGGGATCACCACCATTTATGTCACGCATGACCAAATTGAAGCCATGACGCTTGCACACCGTGTGGCAGTGCTTGAGAAAGGTGTTCTCCAGCAGCTGGCGCCGCCTTCGGAAATTTACAACAACCCGGCCAATCTCTTTGTCGCGCAATTTATTGGCTCACCTGCTATGAATGTTATTCATGGCAGCCTGGAAGGGGCAAGTTTCCTGACCAACGGGGCAAAGGTGAAAACAAAGGTGAAAGGGCAGATACCAAAAGCTGTCGCGGGTGTAAGGCCTGAGGATTGTGCTGTTACCGACCCGGGCAAGGGTTCTATCAACGGCCAAATCTTTACCACCGAGCTTATAGGCGATCATACGCTTGTGACGGTTAATTGGGGCAATGATCAGATAGTCGTCAAGGCACATAAAGATTTTGATGGAAAACAGGGTGATGGTGTTGGTGTCCAGTTGCCAGCAGATAATCTGTATATCTTTAATGAGACCAGCGGCGAGCGAATCCGCTAACTGTCGTGGAGGCGTAAATGGCGATCCGTCTCGAGCTCTATCGATCCCATTTCGAGGAAGCAGAACACCCGCTTGTTGAAATTGGCGAGTTTTGTGTCTCAACCTTTCGATATGCCTCTGGTATAGAGGCGTTGCGTGTTCGCAATTCGCGCGGCGAAATCATCATTCTGCCTTTCAAGGGGCAACAGATTTGGCGGGCATATTTTGATGACCGCGATCTGACCATGAAATCGATGTTTGATGCGCCTGTCGATACGATGGTTTATCTCCAGAACTATGGGGCGTTCCTTATTCATTGTGGTTTGACAGGGCTTGGCGATCCGGGCCCTGAAGACAGTCATCCGCTGCATGGCGAAATGCCCAACGCGCCATTCCAAAAGGCATGGCTGGAAATCGATGAGCCATCACAGAAGATAACCATCGCTGGCAGCTATCATTATACCGTAGCCTTTAGCACCAATTATCTGGCCACAGCGAGGGTTGTCATAACAGCCGGATCCGCATTGCTGGATGTATCTCTGGAGGTGGAGAACCTCAAGCACACCCCGATGGAAATGATGTATCTTGCCCATGCAAATTTCAGACCTGTCGATCATGGCGAGCTTCACTACAGCGCTTCTTATGATGCGGCTTCGGTAAGGGTGCGGCGCTCTGTTCCAGCCCATATATCGCCAAAGCCCGATTATATGGCCTTTATCACGCAGCTGGCCAAAGACCCGCTACCCCATCACCGGTTCGACCCCTCGCTTGCCTTTGATCCAGAAGTGGTGTTCAGCATTGATATGCGTGCAGATAGCGAGGGGGTTGCCCATGCCATCCAGCTTCATCCTGATGGCAGTGCTGACTATATAGGCTATCGCCCTGAGCAGGCACCAATCTGCATGAGATGGATTTGCCGTACGCCTGATCAGGATGGTCTTGGTCTGGCGTTTCCGGCCACTGCCGAGGTAGAGGGGTTCACCGCTGAAAAATCCAAAGGCAATATTATTAGGCTGGATGGCAAAAAGAGCTGGTCAATTGCCATGCGTATGGGGCTTTTAACCGCATCAGAAGCTGGCGACATGAAAGCCAGAATAGACAGGATTAGACAAGATTAGACAAGATTAGAAAGGGCTAACGCAGGCTGAACCGATTTTCCGGCATACCCCTTATCCCTGTTTCAATGGCAAACAGGCTGCCGGCAAGGCGGTCTTCTGGTGCGCGTTCCGCCGCAGCCGTCGTAATATAAAGAGTGGTCAGATCAGAGCCGCCAAATGTGCAAGTGGTCACATTTTCAGCAGGAATTTCGATTACTTTATCAATTTTGCCGTTTGGTGCTATACGAACCACACACCCGCCGCCATACCGGCAATTCCAGAGATATCCTTGACTATCCATGGCAGAGCCATCTGGAAGGCCGCGCTCAAAACCGGAAAAAAAACTGACCCCGGCGCCAATATCACCGCTTTGCGGGTCATAGTTATAGACCCTGATTTCGTTCTTCAAACTATCGCCAAAATAAAAACGACGGCTGTCAGGTGACCAGCATAGCGTGTTGGGGATGCCAATGCCCGTTTCAATAACCTCAAGGGCGTGGCCATTTCTGTAACGATATAAAACTCCCCTGCCCTCTGTCACCGGCAGCACCTCGCCATTCGGGCCTACATTATTGCCCATCGTGCCAATCCAGAAGCCAGAAAGCGGATCGCTTCGCCCGTCATTGAACCGAATATCTGGCCAGCTATCCAGCTTTGCCGGCAGGCTCTGGCGCGCCCCGCTGGCAGGATTGAAAAGTATCAGCTGCGATCCAAGGGCAACAAGAAGCAGCTCCGGACGGTCGGTCAGCGAAATGGCGACCACTGGCTCATCAAGGATATGTGTGCGCGTTGAGCGTGAGCCTGCATCATAGACATGCAGCAGAAATCGGTTGATATCAGACCAATAGAGGCGGTTGGCCGAGGCATCCCACGTGGCAGCTTCACCGCAAATATCACCTGCAGGGACGATGCAAATCGGTTCCATTTTCATACCTCTTTTATGGCCGCTTCCTTCACCTGACAAGTTTGACCCAACAGGGCGCGAAAATCGAGCCAATATTTGCAACCGCACATTTTTTGTCGCAGACTTAAATTAGCGGGACATTTGCCGCAATCACAAGCCTTGCAGGTGTCACAGAATGACGTAAAACTGGATTGTGCAATCGGCTCAATCTATGGCAAAGGAGGGGGGGGGTAGATAAAATGTCGGCTGACTTTAAGGGTAAATGCGCGGTTGTTACCGGCAGCAGCGGGATTGGCCTGGATGCGGGGTTTCATCTGGCACGGTGCGGGGCAAAGGTTTTTCTTGGCGGTATCGACCCTGATTTAAACAAGGCAGCCGGCGAGCGCGCTGCCGGTGAAGGGCTTGATATCAGCATTTATCAGCTGGATGTATCGGATGAATTATCCGTCAGGAACTGGTCAAACCAGATAGCGGGCGAGACAAATGCCCTCCATGCGCTTGTCAATGCAGCTGGCCTGCAAACCTATGGCACGGCCGAAGATACCAGCCCGGATGAATGGGATCGCTGTATGACTATAAATTTACGCGCCTGTTATCTGACCTCGCATATTTTTTACCCGTTATTAAAGGCTGCGTCCGGCGCATCGGTCGTACATATCGCCTCTGTACAGGGGCATAGTAACCAGAATAATGTTCTTGCCTATGCTACATCAAAAGGTGCGGTTCACGCCCTGACACGCGCGATGGCAGTCGATTGTGCAAGAGATGGCATTCGGGTGAATTCTGTTAGCCCCGGCTCTATCCAAACGCCTTTACTGGAATATTCAGCAAGCCAGCTGGCAAAAGATGGAAAATCCATAGAGGAAATGATAGCCGCATTTGGGGCATCGCACCCGCTTGGCAGGGTTGGTACTACCGCCGAAACCAGCAGTCTCATCGCCTATCTTTGTTCCGATGCCGCCAGCTTTATTACCGGCTCGGACTTCAGGATTGACGGGGGGCTAACCGCCCGGCTTGGCACTTGAAGGGTGCTGTCACATAATGATGGCCGGTCTTGATAGCGCTGCCCCCCTTAAGGACAAGATATCTCTGTTACAATCCCAGATCATAAAAATTGTTCGCCGTGCCGCCATAAATCGCCGCGCGCGCGCCATCACCAAGGCCGGATGTTAGCTCAAGAGCGGCCTGGCGCCATTCTGCATATTCGCCGCGAAGCCTGCAAACAGGCCAGTCAGAGCCCCACATAACACGTTCCGCTCCAAAAGAGGCGATAATATGCTCGGCATAGGGGCGAAGCTGTTCTGTCTGCCAGTTTTCATCGGCTTCGGTAATCAGGGCAGAAAATTTGCAAAAGGCCGAGGTCTCCTTTGCCAAAAGGGTCATACCATCGGCCCATTGTTTGAACTGCATCGCATCA
>JAURQT010000068.1 GCA_030835985.1 Alphaproteobacteria bacterium | reverse complement strand
GATGCCTGGGGCTGGGGCATTGCCGGCGGGGCGATAGATGTACAAAAGACCAATATCGCCTCTGCGCTGGTGGGGCGGCGCTTTAATCAGCGTGCCCGCTAGACACCCGCCAGACACCCGCCAGACATTAGACAGCGATAAACCACGGTCAGGATATTAAAAAAGAGCAAAGGATCTGAGAATATGTCCGATAAAACCCCTAAAACCGCAGGGTGGCGCGAACATCCCCGCTATCCCGACCCGGCTGTTATCAGCCTGGATCCCAGCTTTGACAAGCTGACAATTTTTTCTGCTGCAATAGAGCGGCTTTATACAGGCTGCCGCTGGGCAGAAGGGCCGGTATATTTTGGCGATGGCCGCTATTTATTATGGAGCGATATTCCCAATCAGCGCATTTTGAAATGGGAAGAGGAAACCGGCACTGTATCGGTCTATCGCACGCCTTCCAATTTTGCCAATGGCCATACGCGCGACCGCCAGGGCAGGCTGATTACTTGCGAGCATGGCCGCCGCCTAACCCGGACAGAATATGATGGCCAAATAACCATACTGGCAGACAGCTATCAGAACCGGCCCCTTAATTCACCCAATGATGTAGTGGTGAAATCAGATGGCACTATCTGGTTTACCGATCCGCTTTTTGGCATTTTGGGCAATTATGAAGGCATCGAGCAGACAAGTGAAAACACCCCTGCCCTTTATCGCCTTGACCCGGAAACAAACAGCCTGACAGTCATCGCAGACGATATTGATGGGCCAAATGGGTTGTGCTTTTCCCCTGATGAGCGCATCTTATATGTTGTGGCCAGCCGATCTGCCCCGCACCGCACCATCCTTGCCTATGATATGTCCGCAGATGGAAGCCATGTGATCGCCGAAAGCCGACGTGTGCATATTGATGCAGGCAAGGGGGGTACACCAGACGGGATGCGGTGCGATATTCATGGTAATTTATGGTGTGGCTGGGGTATGGGCAGTGACGAGCTGGACGGGGTGATGGTGTTTAACAAGGACGGCAAGGCGATAGGCCGCATTGCCCTGCCGGAACGCTGTGCCAATGTCTGTTTTGGCGGTTTGCGGCGAAACCGGCTATTTATGGCGGCCAGCCAGTCTGTGTATGCACTTTATGTGAATACACAAGGTGTTAAAGGGGGCTAGTATATAACCGGAATAAATTTTACCGGCCCTAAATAAACAGGGCGTTACACTACAGGATTTTATCATGCTTGCACCTTTCCGCTTTTTGGCGCTTTTGCTTCTTGCCAGTTTTTTCACCCTGACCATCCTGCCGGCTACCAGCTTTGCTGCAGAGCTTGAAATTGAGGTTTTAACACCGGGCAACGGCCTGGTGGTAGAGACAGGTATGCGCGCAAAGGTTCATTATCAGGGACGGCTGGCAGATGGCAAAATCTTTGATGATTCCCGTCAGCGCGGTAATCCCTTTACCTTCACCCTTGGCGATGGACAGGTTATTGAAGGCTGGGAAAAAGGGATTGTCGGGATGAAGGTGGGCGAGAGGCGGCAACTAACCATTCCGCCCGAGCTGGGCTATGGCTTAAGCGGAGCTGGCAATGTCATCCCGCCCGGGGCAACCCTGATTTTTGATATTGAATTACTGGCGATACGCTGGCCACCCAAATTGGCAAAGATTGACCCCGATGGCCTGGTCACAGCCCTGAATGAAAATCAGATCATCATTGATATTCGCAGTGTCGATGCCCGCAAAAAAACAGGTGTTATCGAAGGGGCAGAAATGATCACCGGCTTTTCAGGGAGAGGCCGGCTGCACCCCGATTTCCAGCGTAAGTTTGCTACGCTGATAAAGTCCCTGAACACGCCCTTTATTTTATATGATGAAGATGGCGAAGCCGCCGCCTATCTGGGCGAGGCGATGGTCAAACAGCTTGGCTTTGAGTATGTATCCTATCTGGAAGATGGCATTTATGGCTGGCAGAAATCTGGCAAGCCGCTGGTGGCCTATCAACCCTGATGGGGGTTAAAAAAAGAGGGGGGAGGTCTCAGGGCTAATGCAGCTGCACAACCTTGCGCCAGCCTTCCCCATCCCATTGATAGCCCAGCTCTTCTTTAACAGTGCGAAAGAATTCTTCCTTATCGCCTGTGATATACATCAAGGAAAGACCGAGTACCTGCCAAATTTCTAGAATTTCTTTCTGGTCTTTTTTATTCATGATGCATCTAGCCTCGGCAATGGGAGCGTTTGTCCCCTTTTCTGATCCAAATTTCATGCCAACTATCGGCCGGGAAAAAAAGATTCTCCCCAGGCTGATATTTTGCCGATTATTCCGGCAATTCGGGTAGTCGGCCTTCTGCTTTCAGGGCGGCAAATCCCTGATAGGTATCCATCACCCCCTCGCGCAGAGAGATAGCAGGATAGTCCGGCACAAAGGCACGCAAATCGCTTTCATCCAGATCGGCCGGGAAGGGAAATTCAGCCCCCTCACAGCGGATATTGGCCTCTGGTGCCATTTCCCGGACAATGGCCATCCCGTCTTCCAGCTTCTCGCATCGGCCATTTAAATCAAAGACAGGTGCGCCTTCCGGCTCAAAACTGGCACAGGCGATAAAGGCGGCGGCCGCCTCACCTGCATAGAGCCAGCTATAATCCCCGCTATAGGGCACGGTATATTCCCTGCCCGCAACAGCGGCATGAATAGCGGTGGTGTTTTTAGAGCTCATCCCCTGATCGCGCCCCAGCCCATACACCACATTAGGCCGCAAACCAATAGACGGCACTTGCCAGTCAGACCAATAGACAAACGCGCTATGCTCATTGGCCAGTTTATACGCCCCATACAAGGTTTCCTTGTAAGGCCCGCCAGGCGGCAATGCCAGCGCAGCAATAGAAGAGGCATAGACTGTCCGCTTGATACCCAGCTCGCGCGCGGTTTGCAGAATGTTAATAGTCCCCTCGACATTTACCCGCGCCCCAAGGGCAGGATTGGCGGCACAAAAGGGCACTTGCAGCCCTGCCAGATGAATAATAGCGGTTGCGTGATGCGCTTCGGCCTGTGCCTTCAGGGCGGCAAAATCGGTTACATCGCAGGCTACCCATGCCAGCTGTGCTGCGGCTTCCTCGCCCATAATAAGAGCCGCCCGTCGCCGGTCTTCGGACATATCCATCGCCGCAACTTTTACGCCCGAGGCGTGCAGGATAGCGACCACCCATGCCCCGATACAGCCCCCTGCCCCGGTAACCATCACCGTGCCATCAAATCTGTTTTTATCGATAAGGAATTTATCTACCAGCCCGCGCATATCACATCTCTTGTTTTTTGGAAAATATCTATTTTTCATCATAGTAAGCAGATATAAAGACAAGGTGCAATCTATTATATCGAGGTAGGAACATGGCTTCACCATCCATTTTTGAAGGGTCTGAACTGGTTCAGCGGCAAGCCAATTTCACGCCGCTTTCCCCTTTATCCATGTTAAAGCGAACCGAGCGGGTTTATGGTCATCGGCTGGCCCATATTCATGGCGATATTCGGCGCAGCTGGTCAGAGGTGGCGATTAGATGCCGCCAGCTGGCCAGTGCCTTGCAAAAACGCGGCATTGGCAAGGGCGATGTGGTGGCCTTGCTTGCCCCGAATATTCCCGAAGCCTTTGAATGCTGTTTTGGCGCGGCGATGCTGGGGGCGGTACTGAACGCCAATAATACCCGTCTGGATGCGGCAACGCTTGGCTATATTCTGGCCCATGGCGAGGCAAGGATTTTTCTGGTGGATACCGAATTTGCCGAGGTTGCCCGGCAGGCGGTTGCCCTGTCTGGCCTGGATATCCCCATCATTGATATTTGCGATACACAAAACCCGAATGCCGGAATAAAAACCGGGCAGAGCTATGAGGATTTACTGGCAGAAGGCGATCCCGATTTTGCCTATCACCTGCCAGAAGATGAATGGGATGCGCTTGCCCTTAATTATACCTCCGGGACAACTGGCAAGCCCAAGGGCGTGGTCTATTCGCATCGCGGCGCCTATACCAATGCGGTGAATAATGTGGTGACATGGACGATGCCGCACCATCCGGTCTATTTATGGACATTGCCGCTATTTCATTGTAATGGCTGGTGTTTTCCATGGACAATCACCTTGCTGGGCGGGGTAAATGTATTTATGCGCAGCCCCCGGGCAGAGGCAATTTTTACCGCCTTTGCCGAACATAAGGTTACCCATCTTTGCGGTGCGCCCATTATTATGTCGATGATTGCCACTGCCCCGCAAAAAGAGCGCCGCCCTTTTGATCATAAGATAGAGATGATGACAGCCGCCGCCCCGCCGCCTGCCTCTGTCATTGCCGAAATTGAGGCACTTGGCATTAATATTACCCATGTATACGGGCTGACAGAGGTTTATGGCCCGGCGGTGGTGTGTGCCTGGCAGCCGGAATGGCAAGACCTGCCTGCCACAGAAAAAGCCCGGCTAAAAGCCCGGCAGGGGGTCGCTTATGAGCTGCAAGAAGATGTGCTGGTGCTTGACCCGCAAACGAGCCAGCCTGTCCCCGCCGATGGCCAGACACAAGGCGAGATTGCCTTTCGCGGTAATATCGTGATGAAGGGCTATTTCAAACAGCCGGACGCGACGGACGAAGCCTTTCGCGATGGCTGGTTCTGGTCAGGCGATATTGCGGTGATGCATGAAGACGGCTATATCGAAATTCGCGATCGTGCCAAGGATATTATTATTTCTGG